>CAJQNP010000038.1 GCA_905479705.1 uncultured Gammaproteobacteria bacterium | reverse complement strand
AACGCGGCCTCAAGACGGTTGGCGAGCCCGTGTTTGCACGATACAACCCGCCATTCACACTCTGGTTCCTGCGTCGCAACGAGGTGCTGATTCAGGTCGAACGCTCGCATGACTAGAGGCTCGTTTCGATACAAAACACCTGCATACATTCAGGTAAATTGAATTATCAGGAAATAGCATCTATGTTCAGAGACATGTGGATCTGGTTTATCCACTGATCTACCTTAAAAATAATTCCAATACCGGAGGTAAGTAATGAGACTCCTCAAGGTCGTTTGCTATTCTGCTGCATTAACCCTGCTGGCCAACTCCACACTGTATGCCAAGGGGCCCAGGGGTGGGCCATCATTCGAGTCTTATGAATGGACCGAGATTCGTCCGACCCAGTTCTTCAATCCCCTGCACTGGGAACCGCGAGCCGGGCTGCAGGCGGTAGAACTGCACAACAAGCTTTTCGTTATCGCCGGGCGCTCGCCGAAAGATACGGATATTCCCCGTGACAGCCTCATCCACGGTGATGTCTGGGTCAGCCATGACCTCGGCGTGAACTGGGAGGAGTTGCTTGCGGATGCCGAGAGTGCCGGCCTGTGGCGTAACCGGGCCTACTTCGAGGCCGTCACCAGGGGCAACCACATGTATATCCTGGGCGGCCAGAACTTTGTCTCGATACCCAGGCCGTTTCCCTGTAGCGTGTGGCCGCCACAGCTGGGGCCCTGTCCCGAATTCATTACAGCCTCCGATTTCTTCAACGACGTGTGGCGCAGCACTGATGGCGTGAACTGGCAAGAGATGACCAGCGAGGCGCCCTGGGAGGCACGCGCCGGTTTAAGCGCCGCCAGCTTCAAGGGTCGACTCTGGGTAATGGCCGGCTCCCAGAATGACGATGCATCGATCGGTGGGCTGGATCGCAAATTTTTCAATGATGTCTGGTACTCGAGAGACGGCAGCAAATGGCATGCAGCAACCAGGGAAGCACCCTGGGAGGCCCGCGCCGGCGGCGTAGTCCTGGTCAAGGGTGGCTGGCTTTACCTGCTGGGTGGCGAAAAGGGTTTTGAAGACCCGGCGGACTATTTCAACGACGTCTGGCGCACCCGGAACGGCAGGCATTGGGAGCTTGTCACGGACAATGCCGGCTGGTCGCCACGTCCCGGTCACAAGTGTTCGGTACTGGCCAACCATTTCGTCTGCTTCGGTGGTTTCGGCATTCCCGGCAACCCGACGGATATCTGGGTCAGCAAGGATGGCGCGAACTGGAAGCAGGTCAGTGAATCACCCTGGAATGCCGTGACGCCTGATGACATACGCTACGATTTCGACATACTTACCGTGAAGGGGGGTATGGGTGGAATGAAGCCCTCGATCTTCACCTTTGGCGGCGATCGCGAGACCTTCTTTCTGCCGCCCGAAGTTAACTTCTTTCGCGTTGATAACGACGTCTGGCGTTATAGCCCGAAGGATTAGTTTGCGATCGCACTGGAAAACGCGGGGACTGCTGCACCGGTTACTGGATCTGCACGAGATGGACAAGCAAAGGCCGGCAGCAGTCTCTGCCTACATACAATAACGCGCAGGGGTAATCGCATTGACAGTACCCTGACGTTCAGCACACAACTGTCCTTCAGCATTCGACATCCGCCTCAAACATGACAGGAACCGGGTGATATGTGGGATAATCAACCTGGCACATAATCATGCCCTGAGTCCGGGCACTTGCCCGAGTGCTCTAATCGGCCACCACTGGCTGTCGCAAAGAGCAGACAACTCGATCCAATACAGTGCGTTATGCGGGACACATGACAAAAGACAACAATACAGAAAGCCCTGATGCCGTCGAGCAGGCCATGAACACGGTCCTCCAGGCGGAGCGTGCAGCCGAACAGGCCATTGCGGACTGCAGGCAAGAGGCGCAACAAACCGTGCAGGCGGCCCAGCAGCGGGCGCAACGAATTGCTGCTCGCACCGATGAACGCCTGTCCCTCTGTCACTTGCGCTGTAGCGGCAAGTTGAGCAAAGAGCTCAAGGACCGCCAGCGCGCAGAAAAAGCCAGCAGTCGAAACAATTCCATACGACCACTGGATGACACGGCACTGTCCGACGTGGTTGCTGCCGTTGCCAGGGACCTGGTCGGCATCACGCAGCCCGAGGGCGAGGACAGAGACACCTTCAAATGAGCGAGACGGCACGTTTCAGATACGTGCAAGCTCGTCTGCAGTCCCGCCACGGCGATCGCGCGGACGATCTTGTCTGGCGGCGTCTGCAGAGCATCGGCGATCTCGCCAACTATCTCCAGGCCACCCAGCAAACCACCCTGCGCCGCTGGGTGACAGGCATGCACAGCAGGCACAGCAGTCACGAGATCGAGTTCATGCTGCGCAGGCATTTCCGCGACTATGTCGATGAAGTCGCCCACTGGTTACCGACTCGCTGGACCGGCAGCATACAATTATTAAAGCGGGTTCCTGACCTCCCTGCCCTGCAGCACCTGATGGCGGGTGAACCCCTGCCCGCATGGATGTTCGACGACCCCGAACTTAGCGCCTTCGCCAGCGAGAACCAGGGCACGCGCCTGGAGCCCATCCAGAACCCGGACCTCGCCTGGCTGGCCGAGGGCTGGCAACAGGACCGCGCACTGGTCGATACATGGCTCGATTACTGGCGCAGCAAGTGGCCCAGCGCTCCCCGCCTGACCGCTGGACTGGATCAGCTTGCCCGACTGATGCAGGAACACATCCATGCACAGCACGAGGGCCCCGCTGCCGCGAGTGACCCGCGTGATGCATTAATAGTGAAGCTCACCGGGGTATTCCGCCGCTACAGCTTCCAGCCGGCAGCGGCCGTCGCTCACCTTGGCCTGGTCGCCCTGGACCTGGAAAAACTGCGCGGTGACCTGGTCAGCAGGCAGTTGTATGCCGAGACCGCAGTGGCAGCGTCATGAGTATTCGCCCGGTACGCACCCGCTGGTTCGAAATGCTGACCTCGCGCGACGACCTGGGACTTGCACTGGAAGCCCTCGCAAAGACCGACTGTGTCGAACTTGAAACACACAGCGACACACACGCGCGGCTGAATCTCTCCGGCCTGCAGCAACAGATGGACGAATACAATCGACTGGCGCGCCGCTATCATCCGTTCTGGCCGCCGACCGATCCCGGAACACCGACAATGCCCGGGAGACCCGGCAGTATTCTTGCTAATGCCCTGCAACACCTGCAGCGCTGGGAAAAACAGGCAGAACCACTGGTCATCCGGCTGGAGACCTTGACCGGCGAGCAAGATGAACTGGAAGCGCTCGGAAAAATGCTGCAGCAGACCGAGGGCGACACCCTGGATTATGCCCTGCTGACGCGTGTCGGCCCGGCGCTGACAGCGCGCCTGTTCGCCCTGCCCGCGAAGACCCGGATCGAACAACTACCCGGCAGCCTGCTGATCAAGCGCACCCGCACCGGCAGCCAGGATTACCTGCTGGCCGTCGGCCCGCCAGACGCGGTTGACGCACTTGCCGCAGACCTTGCCGTCCTCAAGGGCCATCCCCTGAGCCTGCCAGTCTCCCTGCATGGCAATCGTGCCGCCGTACTCGAGCAGATCAGCTCGCGCCTTGACGCGCTGGGTGAACAGATAACACGGACACGGCAGCAGATCGAGGACCTCAGCGAACCCTGCCAGCTGATCGAGGCCCTGGGTGACATCAACCGGCTCGAATGGTTGCTGACACACATATCCAGCATGCCGGTCACGGAAAACTTTGCCTGGGTCACCGGCTGGAGCAGTGATACCAGTGGCGAGCAACTCAAGGCGGCGCTGGCGGACGCCGGTATCAACGCGATACTCGAACTCCCGCCGCCACCGCGCGAGACCCGCCCGCCGACGGTGCTGAAAAACCCCAAGTGGGCCGAACCGTTCGAGCTGTTTGCGCGCATGCTGGGTACACCGGAGGAGAACGAGGCAGACCCGAGCCTGTTGCTGGCGGTACTGGCCCCGCTGCTGTTCGGTTACATGTTCGGTGATGTCGGTCATGGCCTGGTGCTGGTCATCGCCGGCCTGCTGCTTCAGAAGCGCTGGCCGATAACGCGCATCCTTATTGCCAACGGCGTTGCCGCGATGCTCTTCGGCTTCGTCTTTGGCAGCATCTTCGGTCGCGAGGACCTGATACCGGCCCTGTGGGTACATCCCATCGAGCATCCCCTGCCGGTCTTGCTGGTACCGCTTGCCGGTGGCGTGGTGATACTGCTGCTGGGACTGGTGCTCAATGCAATGGAGTCCTGGTGGCGCAGCGAGTTTTTGCGCTGGGCGCAGGTCGAGGCAGCGGTGATGGTGTTGTACCTGTCGCTGATAGCCAGTTTCTTCCAGCCGCACGTCTGGTTAATCAGTATCGTGGCCCTGCTGTGGTACTTTGCCGGCAGCCTGCTGCAATCCGGAAAGGGCTTCCTCAAGACCGTGCTGATGGCCGCGGGGGCCCTGCTGGAAAGTATTTTCCAGTTGCTGGTCAATACCATTTCATTTGTACGTGTCGGCGCCTTTGCACTGGCCCACGGTGGCCTGTCACTGGCGTTCATCACGCTGGCCAATACGACTGACAGCCTGGTTGCCGGCTTCCTGATAATGCTTGTCGGCAACCTGGTAGTTATAATGCTCGAAGGCCTGGTGGTTACCATCCAGACAACGCGCTTGATCCTGTTTGAATTCTTTATTCGCTTTTTACAATGCACCGGACGTATTTTTCGCCCACTGGAAGCACCCGCTAGCATCACTGCAAACACAAGGAGAGAGATGTGACGATTCGAATCAATAAATACACCGCCTGGCTGGTAACCGCCTCCACCTTCAGTGTACTGGCGACCTTGCTGTTCTGGTGGTCACCCGCCGCGGCCAGCGACGCCGCGGCAGCCGCTACTGCCATCGCACCCGATGCCATGAACTGGGGTTTTATCGCGGCAGCACTGGCAACCGGCCTGTCATCGCTGGGCGCCGGCATTGCCGTTGCCGGTGTCGGCAGCGCCGCCATCGGCGCCATCGCGGAGAAACCCGAACTGCTGGGCCGCTCCCTGATATTCGTGGGACTTGCCGAGGGTATCGCCATTTATGGCCTGATCGTTTCGATCCTGATCCTGAACCGCGTCCTGTAATCGCGGGCTGAAATAACTGCCTGCCATGTCCGTACCTGTCTACATCGGGGATGAAGTGAGTGCCGCGGGTTTCCGGCTGGCCGGCCTGCGAGTGCTCACGCCCTTGCCGGACGATGTCATGCCCGCCATCCGGCGTGCCTGTGAGCAGGCACCGCTGGTACTGCTTAGTGCTGCAACCGCACAACTGCTGGACGAAACGGAACTGGATGAACTGCTTGCCGGTATTGCACCGCCGGTCACCATCGTTCCCGATGTCCATGGTTCTGCGCCGATGCAGGATCTTTCATTACGACTGAAGAAACAGCTGGGAGTGCTGGAATGAGTTCTGACAACACGATCGTGGGCACACAGCTGCAGCACCTGCTCGAGGTGGTCGACCGCCGCCGCGAGGAACAATGCGAGAACGTGGCCAACGAGGCGCAGGCACAGGCCAACAAGATCGTCAAACAGGCCTGGCGTGATGCACGCAGCCATGCACACGAAGACCTGTCAGAGCTGCGCGAACAGATCCGCCAGCAACGCGCCTACGCAGATGCACAGCTGCACACACGACAACGCCAGCAGCGACAACAGATTGAGCAGAATCTGATCAGGGACGGTTGCGAGCAACTGCAGGATGCCCTGCAGCAAATCTGGGATGACAAGGAAACGCGCAAGCACTGGGTCAACGACCTGATCATGAAGGCATCGGGCACGCTGATAGACGCACACTGGAGCATCGAGCATCCGTCCGACTGGCCGGGCCAGGAATGTCTCGATCTCAAGGCGCGGCTGAGCAATGAGTTCGAGTGTTTTCCCACTTTCGAGCCACAGAGAGCGATTACGGCAGGACTGCGCATCACCGCCGGCGGCGCCTGCGTGGACGGTAGCAACAGCGGACTGCAGCAGGGACGCACCCGCATCGAGGCCATGCTGCTTGCCAGGATTCGCGAGCACACGGCCATGGAACCCGAAGCACCGGGCACAGACGAAAAGGAATAACGGGCCATACCATGACGCATGCAACCATCAACTGGATCAGTGAATCGGTCCTGCGCGCCAGCACCCACCGCCCGTTCCGCGTGAACGAAACGGCACTGGTCGGCCACCAGCAACTCCTTGGCGAAGTGATTCGCATCAAGGGTGACGAGGTCATCATCCAGGTCTATGAAGACACCACCGGGCTGCGCCCGGGCGATCCGGTCTCGGGTACCGGCAGCGAACTGTCCGTGCACCTGGGACCCGGACTGCTGGGCAATATCTTTGATGGCCTGTTGCGGCCGCTGGCAAGCCAGGGCGTGCACGTGGAACCGGGCGCAGGCCGGCAACCATCAGCAAAGACCTACCCCTTCAAGCCCTCTGTCGTGGTCGGCACCCGACTGACCTCGGGCACCGTGTTCGGTACTGTTCACCGACCCGACGCCCTGGCACAACACTGCCTGGTGCCGCCGGACTGTGAAGGGGAAGTAGTCGAGATCAGCCCGGCCGGTGAATACACCGAGGACCACCCGATCTGCACGTTGCGTAGGCCTACCGGAGAGACCTGCGCCATCGCGATGGCACACTACTGGCCCGTCAGACAGCCTCGACCGATTGCGGAACACCTGCCCACCGAGGGCCCCCTGTTCACGGGACAGCGAATACTCGACAGCATATTCCCGCTCGCCTGCGGCGGGCGCGCTGCCATGCCCGGCGGCTTTGGTACCGGCAAGACCGTGCTGCAGGAAACCCTGGCAAAGTGGTGCGATGCCGATGTGATCGTCTACGTGGGCTGCGGCGAGCGTGGCAATGAAATGGCCGGGGTACTCCACGAGTTCCCTGCCCTCGAGGACACGCGCCGCGGACGGCCGTTGATGGAGCGTACCGTCATTATTGCCAACACCTCCAACATGCCCGTGGCCGCCCGTGAAGCCAGCATCTACACCGCGGTCACCGTGGCTGAATATTTTCGCGACCAGGGTATGCGGGTCGCACTCATGGCCGATTCCACCAGCCGCTGGGCCGAGGCCCTGCGCGAAATATCCGGACGCCTGGGTGAACTGCCCAGTGAGGCAGGCTACCCGGCCTATCTCAGCAGCCGCCAGGCAGATTTCTACGAACGCGCCGCCCACGTGCGCACCCTGAACGGCGAGGTCGGCTCGCTCAGCATCATCGGCGCGGTCAGCCCGCCCTCGGCCGATTTCTCGGAACCGGTGACCACGCACACCAAGCGCTATGTGCGCTGCTTCTGGGCCCTCGACGCCACCCGGGCACAGGCCCGCTTCTACCCGGCAATCCATCCACTGCTGTCCTACTCGGAAGATGCCGATGTGCTGAACACGTTCTGGAAAGAGCATGGCAATCCGAGCTGGCCGGCGCAGCGGCGTCGCTTCCTGACGCTGCTCGAGAAACAGGCCCGGCTGGAGCGCATGGCGCGTATCGTCGGCAAGGATGCCCTGCCACCGAGCCAGCAGCAGGTGCTGCTCAGCGCGGAATTGATCAACGAGGCATTCCTCCGGCAATCGGCGTTTTCTGCCAAGGACCGTTTCTGTTCTGCCGAGCGACAGATCCAGATGATGAACATCATCTCGCAGTTCATTGACCTGTCCGAGGCCGCCATCGAACAGCCGGTCAGTGTCGAGGCCATCAACCAGCTGCCGATCATGCGACGTCTGCGCCGCATGGGCGAAGACATAGCCGAGGACGAGATGAAGAAGTTCGACCAGCTCAGGAATGACATGCTGTCCGAGTTCACCCAACTGACCAGGAGTGCCGCAACCAATGCTAGCTGATACTTATGCCCTGGGCGCCGCAACCGGTGTAGAGGGGCCCCTGCTGTTCCTGAAACGCACGGTTAATGTCGGCTTGAACGAGGCCGTCGAGATCGAGGAGACTGAAGGCCCGTCACGGCTGGGATACGTTGCTGCCCTGGACCACGACGTGATAACCGTCGAGGTCATGGACTCCACGCGGGGCATGTCGCTGGCCGACACCCGGGTGCGCTTCCACGGCGAGCGACTGCAATTCTCGGTTGGCCCCGATATCCTCGGCCGGGTATTCGATGGCGTCGGCCGTGTCATTGACGGCGGCCCGCCGGTTTCCGCCACAGAAACATTCAACATCGACGGCCTGGCCATCAACCCCGCCATGCGCGCCAGCCCCACCGATTTCATCGAGACCGGCATCTCTACCATCGACATCATGAACAGCCTGGTGCGCGGCCAGAAGCTGCCGATCTTCTCCGGTTCCGGCCTGCCCCACGACGAGCTGGCGATCCAGATTGCGCGCCAGTCGCGGCTGCGTGGCAGTGATGTCGGCGAATTCGCGATTGTTTTTGCGGCCATCGGTGTACCCTTCGACACGGCTGAACGCTTCCGTCACGCAATGGAGAGCAGCGGCGCACTGGAACATACCGCGCTGTTTCTGAACCTGGCCTCGGATTCAAGCACCCAGCGCCTGCTCACCCCGCGCTACGCACTGACCGCCGCGGAATACCTCGCCTTCGTCGAGGGTCGGCATGTGCTGGTCATCATGACGGACATGACCAACTACTGCGAGGCACTGCGCGAGGTGGCAGCCAGCCATGGCGTGGTACCCAGCCGCAAGGGATTTCCCGGCTACATGTATTCCGACCTGGCGACGATTTATGAACGCGCCGGCAGCATCAAGGGAGTCCCGGGCTCCCTGACACAGTTACCGATCCTGACCATGCCGTCTGACGACATCACCCACCCGATCCCCGACCTCACCGGTTACATTACCGAGGGACAGATCGTGCTCGACCGGATACTGGACCGGGCCGACATCTATCCCCCGGTCAAGGTCCTGCCGTCACTGTCGCGCCTGATGAAGGATGGTACCGGCGAGAACTTTACCCACCCGGATCATCCTGCACTCGCCAACCAGCTGTATGCCGCCTATGCACGCGCGGTACACGTGCGGGTACTGGCCAGCGTCGTCGGCCGCGAGGGGCTCGCCGGGATCGACCAGCTGTTCCTCGATTTTGGCGACAACTTCGAGCAGCAGCTTGTTCACCAGAAAAGTGCACGCACCCTGGAACAGAGCATGGAAGCCGGCTGGGAGTTGCTGCGCGTCCTGCCGGTATCGGAACTCACCCGTCTCGATGACGAGCAGATAAAACAATACATCAGCGCGAAGCCCGAATGACCGGCCCGGAACAGGCACCCACCCGCGCGGCCCTGCTGGCGCTGAAAGACGAACGCACGGTCGTCACCGAGGCCTATAACTTCCTCGACGAGAAACGCCTGCTGCTGGCTGCCGAGTTACTGCACCAGCTTGACCGCTACCAGCAACTGCTCGCCAAAACCGAATCACTGTCAGACACGGCCAAACGGGCCCTTGCCGCAGCCATCACACGCCATGGCCTGCAGGGCCTCGGTGTGTATCCGGCGGCAAGCCTGGAGGGATTCAGGCTGGTGACAAGCAAGAAAAACTTTATGGGCGTCACCCTGCTCGCAACCGACCAGCATATCCCTCCGCGAGATACCGCTATCCCTGTCCCGGCATCCAACCCCTCCTCCGAGGCCGAGGCCTGCCGCACGGCATTCCAGGAGATCCTGCAGCAGGGGGCGACACTGGCCGAACTCAGCGGCAACATCCACCGCCTGTTGCTCGAGTACCGCCTGACAGAACGGCGTGCGCGGGCGCTGGAAAACATCATCCTGCCGGAAATCGACCAGGCCCTCGGCGACATGTCCGTCCACCTTGAAGAGATGGAGCTCGAGGATGTCATTCGTGCGCACGTGCGCAGCAATACAGGGCCGTAGCCAGGTCAATGGCCAGGCTGGCCCGGGGCAAGCCTGCGCCACACCCGTTCGAACGCCTGACAACAGACGCGCCCCGGCACGGGTCCTTGCGTCTTGCCGGCAAGCAAGAGATCGCCCGGCGTGTTGTATAATCGCCGTGCACAAAACACTCAGCAACAGGGAGCCCCATGTCATTACAGGATCAACTGCTCAAGGCCGGCCTTGTCGACGACAAGAAGGCGCACAAGATAAAGAAGAACAAGCAAAAGCAGACCCGGCAGAAACAAAAAAACAAACTGGAAACAAAGGACGAGGCAAAACTGGCCGCGCAACAGGCCCAGCTTGAGCAGGCAGAGCGTGATCGCCAGCTCAACCAGCAACGCAAGGCGGAAACCGAACGCAAGGCGATTGCTGCACAGGTACGCCAGCTGGTGGAGATGAACCGCCAGCCCAGGGACGCGGGTGACGTTGACTACAGTTTTACCGATAGCACGCTGATCAAGCGCATGCACGTCACCGCGCCGCAGGCGAAACAGCTGGGCGAAGGTCGTCTCTGCATCATAAAAATGGACGGGCAATATGAACTGATCCCGACGCTGGTGGCAGAAAAGATTCAACAGCGTGACGAGAGCGCGATCATCCTCAGCAACCCGTCCACCGAGGAACCGGATGAAGATGATCCGTACGCCGATTACAAGGTGCCTGATGACCTGATGTGGTGATCCCCACCGCTCACGATATCGACAGGTCGAGCGTCCCCGGGGCCGGCGTGCTGCTGCAGTCTGCTAGCCGTGATGAACGCTGGAGTCACCTCAGGCAGCAGGAATTCACCACCCGCAAGCAGCGCTACCGACCCCGTGCAGATGCTTCACGATTCAATGTGGAACGAGTGCCGCAGCCTGGTTTGCCGGAGTGACTCTTTGTGGGACATTCCGGCAACCGCACTATTCTGCGGATGCCGGAATCCAACGCGATCGACAGCGTATCACGGCCTGTCTAGGCAGCCAC
>CAJQNP010000037.1 GCA_905479705.1 uncultured Gammaproteobacteria bacterium | reverse complement strand
ACATGGTTGCCGGTCTCGAAGCGGGCCAGCACCGTGCCGTGCCTGCCCGGGTCACCGGCAATCGCCTGCAGCGCGTCGACCATGCCGTTCTCGACAAACAGTTCACCCGCGTGGTCGGCCGTCTTGCGGAAGCTGTTCAGCCAGTGGAAGCTGCTCGATAGAGACACCAGCAACAGCATCGTGGCCAGTATCGCGGTGCTTGCACGCCGCGTGGTAAAGCGTCGTTCTCCCAGCCAGTCCAGCAGCTGCAGCATCGCCAGTACCGCCAGTGGCGCGACCGCGCCGATCACCAGGCGGCGCTGGAAATCGATGGGTGCATACAGGGCGAGCGGCAGGATCAGCAGCCAGGCGTACAGCCACTGCGCGGGGCCCAGGTTGCTGCCCAGCTCGTGGCGGTTTTTTACCGTGTACAGCACTGCGCCGAACAGCAACAGGCCATAGCCGGCCAGGTAGCTCACAGGGGGTGGCGAGACCGAGCGGTTCTGCACCAGCCAGGCCTGCATGCCCGGGTTGTTGTTGAGGATCCAGTAGTTGTACAGCACCGGGCCACTGCCGATCAGCAGCAACAGCCCGACATGGCGCCACACGGCGGGATTGATGCTGCGCTGTCGCAGGCTGTAGATGATGGCAACACCGCCGGCCAGGCCAAGTGCGATGAGTACGTCGTAGGGGTGTACGAAACTGAGTGCAAAACACAGCAGCCCGGCAATGGCCGTCATGCCCAGGCGGTTGTCCGCCAGGCCAATGGCCGCGTAGCGCACGGTCAGTAACAACAGCGCGATGGCCAGCGAGAAATGTGGCATGACCAGCATGCTGTAGAACACGTAGCCTTCCGGTACCCACAGGTCGAGCGGCCGTGACAGCAGTTCGGTATCGCTGACCAGCCCGCCAAAATCGCCGTTCCACAGGCGTATCAGGTTCCACACCCAGCCGATGCCGGCGCCGAAGACCACGGTCAGAAACAGCCAGCGCCTGCGTTCACGCGACGCCGTGAAGGTGGCGACAAACAGCCAGACACTCCAGGCAAGCAGCACCACCGCGGCGAGGCGCAGCAGCTGGTAGGCGATGTCCAGGGAACCCAGCAGCTTGCCGGCCCAGCCGGCCGCGAGGAATACCAGGTTGAGGATGACGCCCTCGTGCGGTGTGCTGGTATACAGGTTGCGCAGCAGTGTCTCGCCCGAGGCGACCTGCGACATCCACATAAAATAGGTGTTCTGATCGCCGGGGTTGAGTACGAAGCCGAGGAAATATTTTTCTGCCGGGCTGGCCATGTAACCCAGCAGGTAGGGCAGGCTGGTCACCAGGGCGAGCAGCAGGCCCCAGCCGAGTGCCTCCAGGCGTTCCTCGCGGGTCAGCTGGTAATTCATGGTGCGATCTCCCCTGTTGCCGTCTCTGCCGCGGCGTTGCCCGCGGCCATGGCCACGCGCTGTGTGCCGTCGGCCAGTATCCACACCTGCACGCGGCCGACGCGCGCGAATTCAAAGCGCTTGGCGAGTTCCATGCCGGGTATGCCGTCGTCCAGTACCGCCAGCAACTGCGGGTTGGCGTTGCGCAGGTATTCCTCGTAGAGCACCAGCACCGGTTGTTTGCGCTCGCGTGCCGCACCCGCCAGGGCCGCGGCATCCTCCGTCCACAGGCGCGGTTCACCCTTGCGCCCGGCCCAGAAACTGCTGGACGAGACATAGCCGTAGCCATCACCGGCAATGCCGCTGTCCGCGGGTATGTGCGCGGCCAGCCAGTCACCGATCTCGCGGTGGTAGCCGCGCGACTGGTCCGAGTTCCAGGCCAGTGCCGGCAGCAACGGCAGCAACAGCAACAGCAGCAGGGCGGGTACGCCGTATTCGCCGAGCCGTCGTGGTGCCTGTTGCAGCGAGGCAGCAATCAGCCGGCCGACGGCCACGGCGCCGGCGGCGCCAAAGATGCCGGCGCCGATCAGGGTCGGGAACAGCAGCCGTGGCTCCAGCTGGATCAGCGGGTAGAACGCCAGTGGCCAGACGCTGAAGACCAGCAGCGGCAGTTCATCGCCGCGCACCTTGCCGCGCCTGGACACCAGCAGTGGCAACAGGATGGCGAGGATGATGACCGGTGACAGCAGCATCCCCGGCAGGCGTTCCGCGGTATACATCAGGTTGGCCGGCCAGCGGCCGGCCAGTGTCAGCAGCGTGTCCTGCAGCGAGGGTTCAACGGGCGTACTGTCCGCTGCCCCGTAGGTCTCGCGTGCGGCGGCACCGAGGTCCAGGGTCTCGAGGTTTTGCTTGCCGAGGTTGGATGACTTGCTGAACAGGCCGTGCTGGTCCCAGAGGGCGTGGCTGGCTGCCATGTAGGCAATGACGCAGGCAGCAAACAGCGCGGCCGGTTTGCCGGCAAGGCGTAGATCGAAGCGACGCCGCAGTGCCAGCAGCAGCGTCACCGCGGCCAGCAGGCCGATCAGGAAAATGGCCTCGTTGCGCACCAGGAAATAGCCGGCCAGGGCAATGCCGATGACCGTGAGGGCGGTGCGGTGCCTGCCGTCCTGGATCACCGCGGTAATACCCCAGAGGGCCCACAGGGCAGCGCATAGGTAAAACGATTCCGCGTAACCGTTCACCGAGTACTCCACCAGTCGCGGGTGCAGGGCGATGAACAGGCCGGCGACCAGCGCCACCGTGTTGCCATAGAGCCGGCGTGCCAGCAGGTAGACCGGCACGATCAGCAGCAGGCCCGGCAGCAGGGATGCCAGCACCAGCGCCGGGTACTGGCCGATGCCGGTCATCAGTAACAGCGCCTGCCAGAAATCGAACAGGCTGTGCCAGAACGGGTCCGCCAGCTGCCATTCGCCGCGGGCGGTTAACCACGCGACCCAGGAATAATTGACGGCGTCGCCGTAGGCGACCGGTGCGATGCTGACGAACAGCAGGCGCGCGCCCAGTGCGACAGCGACGATGACACCGAGCACCCGCCAGGGCAACGGCCCCGTCGCCGGCTGCAGCCGGCAGTCCCTGCGGAAGCCGGCAATCGCGGCGGAATAGAACACGCCAAAGCGGTAGCCGAGAAAGGTGACGGCCAGGGCGCAGACCACGCCGCCGAGCTTGGCCAGGTTCAGGTTGCTGACCGGGTCCAGTGACACGACCAGCGGCAGGTAACGCACCAGGAACAGGAACACGGCCGTGTTGACCACCATGCCGAGTCCGGCGAACACCACGAAACGCCCGATCTGTCCGTCCTGGTTGGCGCGGTCGGTGAAGGTCCAGCGCGAGTTCACCAGGTAGGAGTTGGTCGCGGCGACCAGGCAGGCGAGCAGTGAAATCAGCGTCAGCCCGGCCATGCCCGTCGGGCGAAACGCCAGGAACAACAGGTTGGTCACCAGGAAGTCGATGCCGGTGTTGGCGACGCCGACCAGTGAAAAGCGTGTCAGCTGGGTGGTCAAGCGCTGCAGTGCGTCTTTCATGATGATTCCTGGAGTTGTTCAGGTTGTGAAAGGGGAGTGGAGTAACCACGTTGCACGCTGTCGCTGCCAAGCGGTTGACGCAGGAAGCCGGCGTTGTTGCGGCGGATGCGGAACACGGCGATGAACATGCGGATGGCATCCTGCACCGGGTTGACCTTGGAGCCATCGACCTCGTGCCAGTCGACGGCGACCTCGGCGATGCCGTAGCCGGTCAACTGGGCGCGGTACAGCACCTCGACATCGAAGGCCCAGCCCGCTTCATTCAGGTCGGCGAACAGTGCCTGTGCACAATCGCGGCGGAACAGCTTGAAACCGCACTGGGTGTCGTTGATGCCGGGTACGGCAAAAAAGTTAACGAAGGAATAGAACATCTGTCCCATCAGTGCGCGCAGACCGGTGCGCTCGCGGGTCGCCTCGGCCGAGCAGGTGCGCCGCGAACCAATGGCGATTTCATGCCCGGCGTCGGCGGCTGCCAGCAGCTGCTGGATCTCGCGGAACGGGGTGGCGCCATCGGCGTCGGCAAACAACAGGTGATGGCCGCGTGCCTCCAGCATGCCGCGCTGGATGGCGCGGCCCTTGCCCTGGTTATGTGGCTGGACCAGCAGCTGCACACGCGGGTCCTGGCGTGCGACTGATTCAACATACACGGCGGTGTCGTCCTGCGAGCCATCATCGACGACCAGTATCTCGGCGTCGATGTCCATCTGCTCGAGCGCGCCGCGCACCTCGGACAGGTAGCCGGGCAGGCGTTCAATCTCGTTGTAGGCAGGGATGATGACACTCAGGCGGGGCGCGTCGCTTGCCCCGTCGGCGCTATAGCGCCAGCCCTGCGCGGGGCGCTGGGTCTGTACCAGGCGGGTGATCAGGCCGGCATCGAGCAGGTCGAGGAAGCGCAACTTGTAGCGCGCCAGGTAGAGTGCGCCCAGCGGCAGCAGCGGCAACAGGCGCGCGGCATGGAACAGGGCGATACAGGCCAGCGCCGCCGGTGCATTGCCGTAGAGCAAGCCGATCAGTGCGGCTGACTCGGCGATGCCAAGCGCCAGCGGTACGAATGAGAATTCCATGATGCCGGTAAACAGCAGGTAGAGCAGCAGCGCCTCGCTGTGTGGCAGCACGGACTGGGTGGCGAACACAAACAATGTCGCCTCTACACCCCAGATGGACAGGCCGGCTAGCGTGGAGCGCAGGTGCCTGTAGAGGCCGTTGATTGCGCTGCTGCCGCGCATGCCGCGGAACGAATACAGCAGCGCGGCCGTGGCCAGCAGCAGCATGATGCCGGCCTGCCAGTGCAGGCCCTGCAGCAACAGCAGGGCGACGCAGGAGGCGAGCATGATGAACGGCATGGCGGCCTTGCGGCTGAGCATCCAGGCGCCGGTCTGGTCGGCAGGCAGGCCGGTCTCGCGCGCCATGAATTCTTTCTCGAAGGCGCGTCGTGGCATCAACGGACTGACGGCCTGCAACATCTGGGTGACGACCTCGAAGGACAGCGACTGGTGCAGCGACAGGGCCTGGCCGAAAAAGGTCTTGCGGCGCAGGCCGCGCAGCACAAGCCCGGCGAGTGCCGCGAGTTGCAGCAGGAGCGCCGTGCGGTACCACTGCGGGTCGATGTTCGGCTGCAGGACAAGCCAGCTGATGACCAGCAGGCCGCCCGCGCCAGCGAACAGTAGTGCCAGGTTCAGTGAAACCAGGGACCGGCTGCGCACTGCCTGATTTGTCTCGGTTGTCATGTCTTGTTCTCCGGTGTGTGCAGGCTGCTGTGCCCGCGGTGACTCTGTATATACGGCTGCGGCGCTGCTACCTGCCGGGTGGCGGCGGGATGCATATTGCAAACGGCTCGATCCGGGTGCATTGCAAATTGCATAAAAACGGCCTCTTCAACGGGGGTGCAGTGTGTTTGCACAGGGTCACTGCAATTCACAGGCCAGCTTTTCCCCGGCCGCTTGCTGGTGGGGGGTGCGGGTGGCTTTTCTGACTGTATAAGCAGGTTGGCCTGGCTATTGCATTGGATTCAGCACTACCACTGACACGTTATTTCCCAGAGGAGGGAAAGACCATGAGTGACAGCAGTCCACGTGTCTCGATCATCATGCGCTCCTGCAACGACAGTGATGTCATTCGCGGAACATTGCAGATGGTCAGGGCGCAGACCTATACCGATTACGAGTTGTGTAATTTCGATTCCACGTCGACTGACGGCACACTGGATATCATCCGCGAGTTCAACGTGGCGGAGCGCATCCTGCTGAATGATCCTGCCAGCTACAATCCCGGCCGGGTGCTGAACTCGGCCGTGGCGGCTACCGCAGGCGAGATCCTGGTGTTCCTGAATTCCGATGCGACGCCCGAAAACGAGGACTGGCTGCAGCGGCTTATCGCGCCGTTGCAGGACCCGGCCTGTGGCGCCAGCTACGGCCGCCAGACACCGCGCCCCGACTGCCGCAGCCTGTTCGTCAAGGACACCGAGCGCGCCTTTGGTGACGGTCGCGTGTCTGCAGGCTGGCTGCATTTCTTTTCCATGGCGAACTCCGCGGTGCGCCGCGACCTGCTGGAACGCTATCCCTTTGATACCGACATCCAGTACTCCGAGGACATCGACTGGTCCTACCGCATGCGCAGGCTGGGTCACAAGATTAGTTATGTCGCGGATGCACCCGCCATGCATTCGCACAACTACACCCTCGGGCAGTCCTACCGGCGTCATTACGGTGAGGGCAAGGCCGAGGCATGGATCTTTCGCAACGGCGAGTTGAACAGCTCTTTTCTGCGCTATTGCATGCTGCCACTGGGGCGCGAGGTATTGCGCGACCTCGGCTGGGCCGTGCGGCGCGCCTCCATGGATGCCTTGCTGTACAGCGTGCCGCTGCGTGCCGTGCAGAAGTGGGGGCGCTGGCAGGGATTGAAATCAGGGAGGAACAGCTATGGAATATCCTGAAACCGAACCGGCCCCGCCGGTTAACCGCTATACACCGGACGGTGATGAGGCCGTCGAGTTGCGCATCGATAACGATCAACAGCTGATTGCCGCGGCCGTAATGGATGCGGTGCCGAAATCGGATTTTCGTGCCCTGGTGCTGATCGGCGGGTATGCGCGGGGCGAGGGCGGTTTCCGCCATGTCGACGGCAAGCCGGAGCCCTACAACGACTATGACTACTTCGTGGTGGTGCGTGGCATGAGCCACTCCGCCATACAAACGCTGAAAAAGACACTGCTGGAACTGGGCCACTTCCTCACGACCAGGGTCGGTGTCGAGGTCGACCTGGCGGTGCTGAAAGAGGAGGCGCTGCCCGCGGCGGAATACTCGCTGATGCACGCGGAAATGCTCTGGGGCCACAAGGTCGTGGGCGGTGATGCGGACATTCTTGCCGCCATGCCGCCGATGCCGTTTGCCGGGCTGGGGCTGGCGGAATTTACCCGCCTGATGCTCAACCGCGGTTCGCTGCTGTTGATGAACCGCGATGCCCTGGTCAGCGGAAACTGCAATACAGCGCAGCAGCGCGAACAGTTCATGAAATACCTGTTCAAGGCGGTGCTGGCCTGTGGCGACGCGCAACTGGCTGCAGCCGGACAGTATCATCCGTCCTACAGCGAGAAATGGCGACGCCTGCAGCAGCTGCAGTGCGACGAGCAGGAGCGCTTTCTGCCGCAGTACGAGATGGCGCTGCAGGCCAGGTTCCACCCGGCCTATGAACAATACGACTCTGCTGATCTCGGGCAATGCCTGCAGCAGGTCACGGACCTGTGGCTGTTGACGCTTGCCCACCTGGAAAGCGTCCGGCTTGATACCTGTAGCGGCAGCTGGGCGGAGTATGCCTCGCCGGCGATCAGCAAGGGCCAGTCGGCGCCGGGCCTGCGCGGCCTGGTACGCAATGTCGGTGTCACCGTGCGTGACTACGGTGTACGCGAACTGCTGACCAACCTGCGCTGGTCACTGCGTTACCCGCGTGAACGCCTCATCTCGACCCTGCCGGGACTGCTGGGTGAACAGGGACTGGTACACGACAGCCAGCTCGTCAAGGCGCTGGGCCTGACAACGGTTGCCGGCCGACGGGAAATGACGCGCAGCTACCTCGAACAATGGCACCGCTACGCCTGAAAATCTAAAAGGGGTCAGAGCCCTTTTCTTAATCTAAAAGGGGTCAGAGCCCTTTAGTGTTCATGCGTGAAATCTAAAAGGGGTCAGAGCCCTTTAAGTGAAGTAATTTTTCCGTGTTTTTCCGTGCGCTTCCGTGGCCAATTGAATATAAAAGGGGTCAGAATTTAAAAGGGGTCAGAGCCCTTTTCTTGACCCGGGCAGTCACGGGCAAATCCCCCGCAGGCCGCCAAACGCACTCAGGGTTAGAGAAACCGCCTACCTGGGTTACGTGGCCAGGGTCATCCGTAGAAACAGCTGAGTAAAAAGTAGAAAGAAAATTAAAAGGGCTCTGACCCCTTTTACTAAAAGGGCTCTGACCCCTTTTACTACCCCTTTTACTGGTTGTGCTGGCCGGGTGTTTCCCTGCCGGTTGTCGCAGGCTACACTGCAAGTATGCACATGGAAGGTCCGTCAATCGCCACTATGCTGAAACCCCTGTACGATTTGAAAGCGGGTGTGCGGATCGCCTTCATCACCATCCTTGCCTGCCTGTCGGGCGTGCTGGCCAGTAGCAATGCATGGTCTGACACTGAAGGCAGTCATGCGCCAGCCGGCAAGGCATCGCGGCTGCAGATATCCGCGGCCCGGGCGGTTGCGGATAGCGGATTGATTGGCTACCTGATCAGGCAGTTCAGCAGGGAGAACCCCGGTGTCCATGTACACCTGCAGTCCGTTGGTGCCCTGACTGCGCTGGAGCATGGCTACGATGGTGATGCGGACCTGGTCATTACCCATCACCCGCTGGAAGAGGAGCGCCTCGTGTCGCTGGGCTATGGTCGCGAACGGGTAGAGTTCATGCACAGCGAATATGCGATTTTCGGTCCCCGGCAGGACACGCTGCAGCTCGCCACTGCAGACAGCCATATCGAGGTAATGCAGCGGCTCCGCGACGAAGAGGTCGATATGTTCGTGCCGTCGCCAAGAAGCGGTACCTACGCCAGGCTACAGGGGTTGTGGGCATCGGCCGGAATCGACCCGGACTGGGTTGGTTATGAGAATACCGGCGTAAGT
>CAJQNP010000036.1 GCA_905479705.1 uncultured Gammaproteobacteria bacterium | reverse complement strand
TCAACTTTGTGCAGGTCCCTGCCGTTGGCGAGGCCCTCGGTGATGAAGGCGGCCCCGGTCCGGCGGCCATCAACAAGTACGTCGCACCGCGCGCCCTGCTGTGGTTCCGCTGGAGCGCTCTGGTTACCTGGCTGACCGGTGCCGCTGCGCTGGAATCCATGCCGGGCAGCAGTTTGGTTGGCGCTTTCACCCTGTCTGAAGGCCTGGCGGTGATTGGTATCGGCGCCTGGCTGGGCACCATCATGCTGTTCAACGTCTGGGTGCTGATCTGGCCGAACCAGAAGAAGATCCTCGGTATCGTTGACGCCAGCGCGGACGAGATTGCCGGCGCCAAGAAGGTTGCCCTGATGGCTTCACGCACCAACACGCTGCTGTCCATCCCGATGCTGATGTGCATGATTGGCCACGGACACGGCCTGCCGCTGTAAGCCTGAAGACGCAATCAGCACGTTAGCGACACGCTAAAAACGGGCCCGACAGGCGCCTGTCACGAAACGCAAACCCGGTCACTGGCCGGGTTTGCGCTTTTCTGACCGGAGGCCTTAAAATCAGGCTTGAACGAGACTGGCAGTCTGAAACGGCTGCCTTTTCTATTTTGGACCGTAAAAAAATGGCAGACCATATTATGTCGACCTATAACCGCCTACCGATCCAGTTCGAACGGGGTGAAGGTATCTGGTTATGGGACAGCGAAGACCGGCAGTACCTGGATGCACTCAGCGGCATCGCCGTGTGCGGACTCGGCCATGCGCATCCCGCGGTGACCCGCGCGATCGCCGAGCAGGCCGGCCGACTGGTACACACCTCCAACCTCTACGGCATCGCCCTGCAGGAACAACTGGCCGACAAGCTCAGCGAAGTATCCGGCATGGACCGGGTGTTCTTTTCCAACTCGGGTGCCGAGGCGAATGAAGCGGCCATCAAGATCGCGCGTCTCTATGGCCACAGTCGCGGTATCGACAACCCCGCCATCATCGTCACGGACAGGAGCTTTCACGGCCGTACCATGGCAACACTCACGGCGAGCGGCAACCGCAAGGTTCAGGCCGGTTTTGAACCCCTGCTACCGGGTTTTGTACGCGTACCCTACAACGATCTGGACGCCATTCGCACCGTCGCGGAAAACAGCAACGAGGTCGTGGCCGTGCTGGTCGAACCGGTACAGGGTGAAGGCGGCATCAACATTCCGGACAGCGGGTACCTGGACGGCATACGCACTATCTGCGATGACAAGCAGTGGCTGATGATGCTGGACGAAATCCAGTCAGGCATGGGGCGTACCGGAAAGTGGTTTGCCTACCAGCACAGCAACACCGTGCCGGACGTCGCGACACTGGCCAAGGCGCTGGGTAACGGGGTCCCGATCGGTGCCTGCCTGGCAAGGGGCCGGGCTGCCGAAATGATGCAACCGGGTACCCATGGCAGCACCTTTGGCGGCAACCCGCTGGCCTGCCGTGCCGCCATTGCCGTCCTGGAAACGCTGGAGCAAGAGGAATTGATTGAGCATGCCGCGGCACTGGGTGAACGTTTTCAGCAGGGTTTCAGGGATGCACTGTCCGGCGTCGCCGGCGTCACCGAGATCCGCAACCTTGGCCTGATGATCGGCATAGAGCTCGACCGCCCCTGCGGTGAACTGGTCAGCCAGGCCATAGACCAGGGTGTGTTGATCAATGTCACGGCCGAGCGTGTCGTGCGTCTGCTGCCACCGCTGGTCACCACCAGCAAACAGGCCGACATAATCATCGAACATGTCAGTAAACTGATACGCGAGTTTCTCGCCGGATAAACCATGAGTCACCAGAATTTTCTTACCCTGCTGGACCTGTCTGCAGACACACTGCGCAACCTGATCACCCGCGCGATCGAACTCAAGGCCATGCAACACGCCGGCACAGTGCACGAACCACTGAAGCACAAGATACTGGCCATGGTGTTCGAGAAGTCCTCCACCCGCACACGCATGTCCTTCGAGGCCGGCATGGCACAACTCGGCGGTCACGCCACCTTCCTGTCGCCCCGTGACACCCAGCTGGGTCGCGGCGAGCCCATCGAGGATTCTGCACGGGTGCTGTCGCGCATGGCCGACGTCATCATGATCAGGACCTTTGAACACGAAAAGATCGAGCGGTTTGCCGCATACTCCAGGGTGCCGGTCATCAATGCCCTGACCGACCTCTACCATCCCTGCCAGTTGCTGGCCGACATGCAGACCTATCTTGAACACCGCGGTGACATCAGCGGCAAGACCGTTGCCTGGATCGGCGACGGCAACAACATGTGTCACTCCTATATCAATGCAGCACGCCAGTACGGCTTCACCCTGAACATCGCCTGCCCCGAGGGCTATGACCCCGACACGGGGATTCTGCAGGCGGCCGGCGACAGCGCCAGCATCATCCGCGAACCCGTCGAGGCTGCCCGCGACGCCGACCTGGTGGTGACCGATGTCTGGGCCAGCATGGGACAGGAAGAGGAACAGGCCAGGCGCGAGCAAGCCTTTGCCCGCTACCAGGTGGACAGCACCCTCATGCAGGCCGCAGCAGCCGACGCCCTGTTCATGCATTGCCTGCCGGCGCACCGCGGTGAGGAAGTTGCCGCCGATGTGATAGACGGTGCACAGAGCGTTGTCTGGGACGAGGCAGAGAACCGCCTGCACGCCCAGAAGGCATTACTTGAATATCTGCTTGGCTGACGTACAGTACACAGGACCATGTGCCGACTTGCCGCCTACATTGGACCTGACATTCCCCTGCAGCAGTTTTTGCTGGAACCCGACCACAGCCTCTACAAGCAGGCCTGGGAACCGCGTGAACTGAAGTACACGAAGCTCAACGCGGACGGATACGGCTTCGGCTGGTTTACCGATGATGCCGCACCCTCGGCGTACACCAGCAGCCAGCCCATCTGGTCCGACAGCAACCTGCCGGCGCTGGCGCGCACCCTGAGGTTTCCACTGTGGCTCGCCGAGGTACGCAGTGCAACAGACGGCACCCCGGTACACCCGTTCAATACAGCACCCTTTTACGACGATCGCCTGCTGTACACACACAACGGTTTCATTCGCGACTTTCACCTGCGATTACTGCCCGAGGTCACTGCCCTGCTGTCACCGGAAGTGCACGCAGGCATACGCGGCAACACCGACTCCGAGTACCTGTTTGCCTGTCTGCGCCAGTTGCTGCTCGATGATGACGAACCGGATATAACGGTCGCATTACAGAAGCTGTATGCCTGGCTGGCACCACGCATCGGCGAACAGCAGGCCCTGCTGAATCTTGTGGTGTCCGATGGCGAGCGTATCTACGCCACCCGCCACGGTTATAACCACGAGTGCGCCTCGCTGTACTACACCACCGACGATGAGCTGTTCCCGGGCGGACAACTGGTCGCCTCCGAGCGTTTCTCGGAAGACAGTTTCTGGCAGCCGGTCCCTGAACACCACCTGCTGATTCTGGATCCGCGCAATCCGCCCGTGTTGCTGGCACTGTGACGTCGGCCACGCTACTCAATGAACTGCGCCTTGCGCAGGAACTGGTCACGGCACTGGTTGAGGGCCTGGATGATGACAGCCAGCGGCGCCAGTATCACCCGGACCTGAGCCCGCCAGGCTGGCACCTGGGACACTGTACCTACAGCGAATGTTACTGGTTACAGGAAGTCGTCCTCGGTGACGACCGGCATAGCGCGCCAGTAGAGTCGCTCTACACGCCCACGCAGACGCCAAAACCGCAACGCGGCGCCTTGCTGCCGCCACTGGACAAGCAACTGCAGTGGGTCTACAGCATGCAGTCCATGAACCTCGAACTGCTGACGGCAGGCGTCGCGGCATTCCGGGATCATCCCCTGATGCAACAGGATTACCTGCTGCACTTCCTGATCCAGCACTACAACCAGCATTATGAAACCATGCTGTCCGTACTGACGCAGCGTGCCCTGCAGGAAGACGACAGGGCCTTTCGTGTTCAGTCAGCGTTTGCTGCGACACAACCGGTCACGGACGCGATCCCGCTGCAACCCGGACACTACCGGGTGGGTGGCAGCGCCCCCGTCGCCTACGACAACGAGTTACCGGCACAGCAGGCGACGCTCGGCCCCTTCAGCATTGCCCGCCTGCCGGTCAGCAACAGCGAGTATCTGGCCTTCATGCAGGCCGATGGCTACACCACCCGCTCGCTGTGGAACGAGGACGGATGGCAGTGGCTCGCGGATACCAGGACAGACCATCCGCATCACTGGCAACAGGACCACGCCGGACACTGGTACGGCGTGGGCGTCAGGGGCGCCTACGAACTGGACGGCAGCGATGTCGTGCATGGCCTGTCTCACCATGAGGCCAGTGCCTACGCGAACTGGGCAGGCGGACAATTGCCGCATGAACACCAGTGGGAAGTCGCCTGTCGACTGCAACAGCTTGAACAAACCGGACGCGCCTGGGAATGGTGCCAGAACGCCTTCTATCCCTACGAGGGTTTTGAGGCATTTCCCTATGACGGCTATTCAACACCCTCGTTCGACAACCGGCACTTCACACTGCGCGGTGGCAGCCTGCATACCCGCCCTGCCATCCGGCGACCCGGTTTTCGGAACTTCCATGAAGCCGGTAAGCGGCATATTTTCGCAGGCATGCGACTGGTCTATTGAGCACAGCCATGGGCGACCCGGATAACCCACAGGCATCATCGCGTGGTCTCGGACGCGGCATGGTCATTGCCGCCTGGGTATTGTTACTGGTCCTGCTCACCCTGTTTTTCAATGACCGGCTGGACAAGCAAAACAATCCCAATCAGCAACTCTCTGCCACTACCGTGGATGGCGCTGCCGAGGTCACGCTGCAACGTAATCGTTTCGGGCACTACGTGGCAACCGGCAGCATCAACGGCAAACCGGTTGAATTCATGCTCGATACCGGCGCCACGGATGTCTCTATCCCGGCAAAGCTGGCGGACAAACTCGGCCTGCAGCGCGGACGCGCCACGGTGTACCAGACGGCCAATGGCCCGATCACCGCCTGGCAGACATCGCTCGACGAGATCCAGCTTGGCCCGCTGCGGCTGGGGCCGGTACGCGCCAGTATCAATCCGGGCGACAGCACCGGTGCCGTGTTGCTGGGTATGAGTTTTCTCAGACACCTGGATTTCAAGCAACAAGGCAATACCCTGACACTGTCCTACCCGAGACCGGATAACCCCTGATGGATCTGATGACTGTGCTCACCGAGTGGAGCGCCCGCCTGTCGGGACTGCTCTGGGGCAACCCGCTGACCCTGATCATCCTGCTCGGTACCGGCCTGTATCTCACGGTACGTATGGGCCTGGTGCAGATCCGCGGCTTCCGTCATGCCATCGGCCTGATCAGCGGTCGCTATGACCGCCGCAGCGACGACGGGCAGATTACGCATTTTCAGGCACTCTCCACCGCCCTGTCGGCGACCATCGGCACCGGCAATATTGCCGGCGTCGCCACCGCCATTACCCTGGGTGGGCCGGGCGATGACAGCCTGACCGGTGCAGCGCTGACGGCACACGCCTTCAGCGGGCCACTGGGCCAGTACGGCGCCATGATTGTCGGCTTCGGGCTCGGCCCTGTTCGCCTACTCGACCATCATTGCCTGGTCTTACTACGGCGACCGCTCTGCCTACTACCTGTTTGGCGAACGTGCCGTGCTGCCCTACCGCATCCTGTTTACCCTGCTGGTTGCCGTGGGTGCTGCCGTACCGCTCAACCTGGTGTGGAATATCGCGGATATCACCAATATCCTCATGGCCCTGCCCAACCTGCTGGGCCTGATCCTGCTCGCCGGGCTGGTGAACAAGCTGAAAAACGAGTATTTTTCCCGTCCCCAGACACCCACACGATAAACGCAATCAACAGGTACCGACCATGACAGAAACAACCACCGACTCCGGGCTGCGCTACACGGACATAACCATCGGCGATGGCGAAACTGCCACGGGCAAGGGCCAGACCGCCATTGTCCACTACACCGGCTGGCTGGAAGACGACACCAAGTTTGATTCCAGTCTCGACCGCAACGAACCCTTCAGCTTTCCGATTGACTGCGGCTACGTGATTCGCGGCTGGGATGAAGGCGTCA
>CAJQNP010000035.1 GCA_905479705.1 uncultured Gammaproteobacteria bacterium | reverse complement strand
TCCCCCGGCCTGAGCTGCAGCTTGCGACACACGTGGTGCAGCTTGGCGAGCTGTGCCTCCTCGAGCGTCATGTTGTCGTGTGGAAAATAGGCGCAGGTATACTGCATCGCCGCCCTGTCCAGCCACAATGAATAAAATGCGTTGCCGATGTCGTAGTGGTGGTGGATGTTCTCCCGGGCCCTGTTGGGTGTATTGAAGATGCGCCGGTGCCCGAGCCACACGACCATGCGCCGAACCGGGCCGGGCTTACCCAGCGAGCGGATGCCGCGATAGATCGCCTCCAGGAAGCGGGTCATGTTGCCTTCAAAGGCCACCCGACCCGTGCAGTACAGGTCGCCCCAGTGCAGTTCCGGGTTGATGAGTGTTTTCAGCAAGGCGCTGCGGTCAGCGTACACCAGTTCCGCCAGCGGGTGTTCACAGCTCGGGGTGACCTCGGTGCCGTCCCACAGGCAGATCCGTACCGGTGGATCGCCCACCACGGCCAGCATCTTGCGGACCAGCCAGCGGTCCAGGCGCGTTACCCCGGTGTGAAACAGCGGGGACTTCGTGCGGTGTGGCTTTAGCCGTGTGGCGGGCGTCACGGCAGGCCTGCCGTTGCCCTGTGCTGTGGTCAGTCTATCGCGAATCCGTTGCAATTCCATTTTCACTATTCCTGGCACGGTGGTGCAGTGATGTGGGCACACCCATACCCTCAGAGTATTCCCGCGATATGCAATCAGTATAGCCAGTGTTTTCTGCCTGTGTGATCTCCCCGCTGTCTGCGCAGGCCGTGACATAAAGAGTCATGATATTGTCACGTGTGTGTCATCGTTTTGAAACAAGGACCCTGCGGAATCGGTCCCGTATCCACCAGACAAGCGGGTTGCCCGGTTATGCTGGATCATATTCTGCAGTGCGTTCCTGGCTTTCGAACGGCAACATGGTAGCGCTCCCGATGTTGTCTATATCAACCCGTTTCACTATGACGCTCTGCGACGCTATCACCCGAATCTCTTCAACATGGGTGATTCCCTCTCGCTGGGCCTTCGCCTGATTATCGTGCCCGGCAACCAGCTCACCCATCCCGAGGCCGCTGCGCCGTCGTAAAGATTTGCTGGACATGTCACATGGCGTTAACCGGCATCGGGAATACTTGATAGCGCGTAAACGTGAATTCATGAGGAGGTGCCTCAATGAAGGTGTATACCAAGGAATGGGCCGACAAGACGGCATCAATACTGACCGATAACGGCCAGCTCGTCTGGACGTTCGCAAGCGCTGCCGAGGCGCGGCAAGCCTGTACAGACTGGCACCATCCACCCGGGCAGGGACGCGCGGTGTGCTGATCAACTGGAGGGCGCGCCGGTATCCTGCAGCCTCGCCCGGGTGTTTCAGGCGATTACGGGTGCTGCTGTCCGTGCCCGTTCAGCCTTTTTGACGACCCGGGTCAATCCAGGCGGGCTGTCCGGGTTCGGCGAAACAGGGCAGCGTCCCTGTTTCGCCAGCCTGGCAGGGTCTACTCGAAAAAATCCGCGTTATGCTGGATATCGTGTGCGAGTACGGAAAGCCGTTCACTGATTCGGGCCATGTTCTCAAGGAGCGCGGTATCCAGTCCGGCCTCGATGATCAGCTTGAGTTCGTTATAGTGATTCACCGACAGGCTGTCGCCGGATTCCTCGACCAGTTCACGAAATCGGTTAACCATTTGCTCTGCATGTTTCGCCTGTTGCATGTTTAATCCTCTTTATCCTCTTCAAAGGGACTGCTTTCCAGATAGTGCTCGCCTCTTTCATAAATGTTGCGGGCCGAGCCAACGATTTTCGGGTCCGGTGCCCTGGCAATTCGCTTGTCCTTGTTCGGGTAGTCGAGACTGTCAAGAATGTAGCGCATGGCATTCAGCCGGGCGCGCTTCTTGCAATCCGACTTGATCACGGTCCAGGGTGCATCTGCCGTGTCTGTATAGAAAAACATCGCCTCCTTTGATTCGGTGTAGTTCTGCCACTTGTCCAGCGAGGCCATGTCGATCGGACTCAGCTTCCACTGCTTCAGCGGGTCATGCTGACGCTGCTGAAAACGCCGGAACTGTTCGTTACGGCTGACGGAGAACCACAGCTTGGAAAACAGGATGCCGCTTCTCACCAGCATGCGCTCCACCTCGGGGGCCTGGCGCATGAACTCGAGATACTCGCCTGGCTGGCAAAAGCCCATCACCCGTTCAACGCCTGCTCGGTTGTACCACGAGCGGTCGAACAGCACGATTTCACCCTTGGTTGGAAGGTGCTTGATGTAGCGCTGGAAGTACCACTGGCCGCGCTCCTCGTCGGTGGGCGTTTCAAGCGCCACCACGCGTGCACCACGCGGGTTCAGGTGTTCCATGAAGCGCTTGATGGTGCCACCCTTGCCGGCGGCGTCACGACCCTCGAACAGGATGACGATGCGCTGGCCGGTCTCCTTGACCCAGTTCTGCATCTTCAGCAGTTCAATCTGCAGCTGCTGTTTTTCCTCTTCATACTTGTCGCGGCCCATTTTCTCGGCATAGGGATAATTGGCATTGGGAAATATATTCCTTTTGCCCAGGCTGCGTATCTCTTCTGTGGAGGCCAGCTCCTGGGCCGCCCTTCCTGCGGCCAGTTCTGACAGGGCGTTGGCATGTTGTTCGCTCATAATGTTGTTTCCCTTGTTGCTACGGCACAAAGGATCAAGTTGACCTCGAATTGCCGTTTCTCACCATGATTTAGATCAAATAATCCGTGGTTCCCGTTACAGCCATGCCCTGGAAAAGTCCGCGGGGTGAACCCTTGCTGCATCCTGGCCGCGCTGCCTGGCAGGCCAGCACCGCGCACCGGGTCGTTATAGATTATGCTGCGTACCTCGCTACAATGGCTGCCACGGGAACGAGCAACGCAAGGAGAGATGAGATGGGTGATTGGTACCGGGAAACGGGTTTTTTTATCGCTGTGATTCTGGCGCCGATCATGGTTGCCTGCTCGCCGCAGCAGGACCAGGCAGCAGTCGAGACCGCCCAGGCAGAGGTGCAGGCCGCGTCCGGTTCGCGACCGGCCGCTGCGCCGACGCCGGCTGAACTGGCCGCTATGCGCTACACCGGCATCATTGCCGGGGGCGTGACGCTGCAGGACGGTCGCTGGGAGGGTGAGCCCTTCGTGGAGGGCGCTGCCTCTCGACCCGCGGTCGGCATGGTGCAGGACTTCACCCTCACGGGCGACCTGGACAATGACGGTGTCGACGAGGCCGTGGCCATACTCTGGGAGTCAAGTGGCGGCAGCGGTACCAACAGCTACGTGGCGGTCGCCGGGCGTCGCGATGGTCAGCTGGCCAACGTCGGCACGGCACTGATCGGCGACCGCGTGCAGTTACGCGACGCGCGCATCGCTGACGGCAGGGTAGAGCTCGACGTGGTGCAGCAGGGTCCTGACGACGCGGCCTGCTGTCCGACCGAGACGGCAACCCGGGTGTGGGTACTGGCAGACGAGGGTTTGAGTGAAATG
>CAJQNP010000034.1 GCA_905479705.1 uncultured Gammaproteobacteria bacterium | reverse complement strand
CAATCGTTGCAGGAGCGGACCGCTTCCGAGACAGAGATAACACCGTTCGCGCATGCGATGCGCTCCTACACAGGTACCAGCCAGTGTGTAGGAGCGCCTTGCAGGCGCGAAGGATTAGAGCGCTGGAGTTTGAATAGTCCTGCCCAGACAAATGTACCGACTGGTGTCTCACCGCAGGTTCAGGCTGGAGAGTAGCAGCGGCTTGTAACCGCGAAGGGTGTTTACCCCGGAAGGGTAGAGCCAACCGTCTCAGGCAATCGCGCCGGCCGGTGGCTCCGGTTGAATAAAACTCAACGGCACGTCGCCGGGGCGACCCAGGTAATTACCCTGTGCCAGGTCGATGCCCATTTCCTTGAGCAGTATCATGGTCTCCTCGTTCTCGACGCATTCCGCCACGGTGCGCTTGCCGAGTGCGTGTGCGACCTGGTTCATGGATTCCACCATGGCCTGGTCGACCGAGCTGTGTGCCATGCCCTTCACAAAGGAGCCGTCGATCTTCAGCTTGTCGACCGGCAGGTGCTTGAGATAGGCAAACGAGGAAAACCCGGAACCAAAGTCATCCAGCGCGAACTGGCAACCGATGTCCTTCAGTGCGGTGATGAATTCTTCAGCGGCGGCAAGGTTGGCAATCGCGGCGGTTTCGGTAATCTCGAAGGTCACCCAGGTTGGGTCGAGGCCGGTGTCATTCAGTGATTTCTGTATCAGTGGCAGCAGCGTGGTGTCTTCAAAGGCCTTGCCCGACAGGTTAATGGAAAAGCTCGCACGGTGGCCGTGTTCATGCAGGCTGGCAAGCTGCTGTATGGCACGATTGACGATCCAGCGGTCGACGCTGTGGATCAGTCCGAAGCGTTCTGCGGCCGGCATGAAACCACCCGGCAGGATGATCTGGCCATCGTCGCAGATCATGCGTACCAGCACCTCGTAGTCCTGCACCGAGCCATCCTCGGTCGCCACGATCGGCTGGTAGACCAGTCGAAACTTGTCGTGCTCCAGCATATCGCGAACCCGCGAGGCCCAGTCCATGTCTGCTGCCATGTCGTCCTTGCCCTGTTCGCTGGCGTCATACAGCTTGGCGCGGTTGCGGCCCTGCTGTTTTGCCGTGTTGCAGGCCATGTCGGCATGCGACAGCAGTTCGTCGGCGGAGGAGGCCGAGTCATCGATCATGACTACACCGATGCTGCAGCTGATGTTGAATGACTTGTCGTCCTGTGTGAAACGGTACTCGTCGCACAGGGAGCGGAAGTTGTCCGCGGCGCGCAGCACGTCCTGCTTGTCGATGTTGTACAGCAACAGGGTGAACTCGTCGCCGCCAAAGCGCGCCAGCAGGTCGCCCTCGCGTACATGCGTGGACAGCAGGGCCGCGACATCCACCAGCAGGCGATCACCGGAGGCATGACCGATGGTGTCATTGATATACTTGAACTGGTCAAGGTCGATATAAAACAGCGCGCAGTCAGAGCCGTTGCGCGCGACACGTGCCACGGTACGTTCCAGTTCTTCATGGAAGTAATTGCGATTGAAGATACCGGTCAGCGGATCATGCTCTGCATGGTAGGAGAGCTGGTGCTGAAACGCCTTTTGCTCGGTGATGTCACGCGCGGTACCGCTGATGCGGTTCACAGCGCCGCCGGCATCCTTGTGTGAGCGTGCACTGAAACTGAGGAAGCGCGGCTTATTGTCCTGGTCGAGGTGCACCGTTTCGAACTGCACCGTCTCTTCACCCTGCAACAGTTGCTGGATAGCCTGCTGGTCGACCGGCGGGTGATCCGGCGAGCGGTAGTCATGCAGGTGGTGATGCAACATCTGTTCTGCCGGGTAGCCGTAAATACTCTCGCAGGCCTTGTTCAGGTAGGTCAGGCGACCCTCGGTATCCATGGTCCACACCATGTCGTGCGCGGTCTCCACCAGGTCACGGTAGCGACACACCACGTCACGCAGCTGCTCTTCCATGGCCTTGCGTTGCGAGATATCGGCGACCAGGCAGGTATACATGCGCTCGCCGCTGATCTGCATTGCGCTGACCCGTACCGACAGTTGCAGGGCGTTGCCCTCGCGGTGGTAACCGGTGACCTCGTGTTCCGTGTCGGTGGTGCGCAACTCGCCGCGTGCATCCAGCAGGGTCGGCAGCAACAGTTTCAGCGGGCGTTCGCGAATCTCTGCGGCCAGATAACCAAAGAGTTTTTCTGCGGCCGGGTTGAAGGTGTCCACCATGCCTTTCTTGTTGACGACAATGATGCCCTCGGCAGCCGTTTCAACGACGGCGCGCATGTGCGATTCCTGTTCACCCAGGCGTCGAAACAGCTTGCTGAGCGTCTGTGTCATGAAACCGATTTCATCGGTTGACTGCGGCTTGAGTCGGGCCAGTTCGGCGTGCAGGGAAGCGCCATTGCGCATGATCAGTTCCTGCACCGGTTCCAGCGACTGGGCAACACTGCGCACGGAAAACAGGGTAATCATGCCGGTCAGACACACCAGCGTTAACCAGATGGCCATGTGACCAGTGCTCAGGTTGCCGGTCTGTTGCCAGTGGTAATTCATCAGCACGGTATAGGAGAGCAGCGGGACGAAACCGCCAAGCAACATGATCTTGGACGTCAGGCTGACCTGGATGGTGTGCAGGCTGAGATGACCGGCGAGCTTGCCGATCTGGTCAAGCGCCAGCTGGTAACCCGGCAGGCCCACCAGTGCCACCACGGACAGTTGCAGCAGCGCCAGTTGCAGAAAGGTCCCCGGCTCGGCGGCGATGCTCTTGCCGGCTGCCATGAAAAACAGGGAGGGGATGGCCAGTGCGTAAAACAGGAAAAAGCACCAGTATTCCCGGCCGAAACGTGCGATCCGCCGCTGTAACTGGTCGGGCAGGTTGCCGGTCAGCGGGCTGAGCCCCCTGGACTTGCTCAAGGGGCTGAAATACCTGGAAAAATGCAGGTAGGCCCAGCCGGCCATCAGGGTGGTAAAGGCGGCGAGGACGATGACGGTGCGCTGGGCCTGTAACTCGGCCGCGGTGGCCAGGCCAAACAGCAGGGCGGTTACCAGTCCTGCCAGTGGTGCCAGTAACAAACTCGTCAGAATCAGCGAGATAAAGCGCGTGCGAATGCCTTTGAGCTCACTCAACATGTGGCCACACCGGACTTCCCCTATACATCTGCAGCATTGTTCGCCCGTCGGGTTGCATGCACGACTGAAATTAATATTATTTAGAATTAGTACGCTAGCCCTGATACCGGAAGCGTTCGCTGAATACTATGTCATAACATTGTGTAATTACAAGGCTACCCGTTTAATTATCCTGATGACCCTAAATACCCGCGGATCATGCCGATGCACAGCGTTTTTCCGGCATCCCACGTACAATGGCCGGCTTCAATCTTCACCATTGAGGCAGTTATGAAACGACGAGATTTTCTGGGGACAGCGGGTGCGGGTGCCCTGCTGACGGGTGGCGTGCTGAGTGGCTGCGGACAGGAATCCACGCCAGAAAAGGCGGCCAGTGCCGCCCCGGAGGAAACCATCGAGTGGAAGATGGTGACGACCTGGCCAAAGAATTTCCCCGGACTGGGCACCGGTGCAAACAACCTTGCGCGCCTGATCGGTGAAATGAGCGGCGGTCGTCTCAAGGTCAAGGTTTACGGCGCGAAGGAACTGGTACCACCCTTCGAGGTCTTCGATGCCGTCTCCAGCGGTACCGCCGAGATGGGTCACGGCGCGGCGTATTACTGGAAGGGCAAGAGCGAGGCCGCGCAGTTTTTTGCCGCGGTCCCGTTTGGCATGACGGCACAGGAGATGAACGCCTGGCTGTACTACGGCGGTGGCATGGAACTCTGGGAAGAAGTCTACGCGCCGTTCGGTGTCGTGCCTGCCGCGGCCGGTAACAGTGGCCTGCAGATGGGTGGCTGGTTCAACAAGGAAATAAACGGCGTTGCCGATCTGCAAGGCCTGAAGATGCGTATCCCGGGTCTCGGTGGCGAGGTGTTGAAGCGTGCCGGCGGTACGCCCGTGAACCTGCCCGGTGGCGAGATCTTTACCTCGCTGCAGTCCGGCACCATCGATGCGACCGAGTGGGTGGGTCCCTACAACGACCTGGCCTTTGGTCTCTACAAGGCCGCGCAATACTACTACTACCCGGGCTGGCACGAGCCGGGCACGACCATTGAATGCATGTATAACCGGCAGGCCTTTGAGGCCCTGCCAGCAGACCTGCAAAGCATCGTCAGCAGTGCCTGCCGGGTCGCCAATGCCGACATGCTGGCCGAGTACACCGCACGCAACAACACGGCGCTACAGACACTGGTGAATGAACACAACGTCGATGTGCGCGAGTTCCCGCGGCCGGTGCTGGACAAGCTGCGCACGATTTCCGAAGAGGTGGTGGCTGAAATCGCAGCACAGGATGCACTGTCCGCAAAGGTCTACGAGTCTTACCAGACCTTCCGCAAGCAGGTGGTGGCCTGGCATGACATCTCGGAACGTACCTATCTCAACGTACGTGGTGGTTAGGTTGCATGTAGCCCGGATGGATGCCGAAGGCTGAAATCAGGGGACGATCCGGCATTGTCCCGGATTACGCGTTGCTTCATCCGGGCTACTTGATATTAATAGCCAGCGGGTATCTTTCAGCCAATTGGTATTGACTCATTCGGTCATTGCCGCGCCGGCGGGCATCCAGTTTTTTATCTTCGATGTAATCTTGGGTTTCGCCCTGCCGGGCGGGCCTCATAATTTAATCGGGACTCGCCCCGATAGGCGAGGTACTTTCTCTTGCTTGCCCAAGAGAAAGTACCCAAAGAGAAGTGCACCCGGAGCCCTCATCGGCTATGCCGATGCCCTGCGTTCCTCGCATGTCCGGGGGCGCGCACAACTCGTGCGCTCGCTGGCGCTCACCGCACTCAGACAGGGTGCGCGCCTGTATCCCGGACATGCTGCGGTACTCGGTGAGGGCTACGGGCCTGGGTGGTAGTAGTCAGCGTCGATTCGGTTTTGATGTACCTCACCCCTTGGCGCAGCCGAGCATCGCAGTGAAAACCGGAGAATGCGAGCCTCCTGTTTGAGCGAATCGAGCGCCAGCGAGATCGCGAGTTAGGCGAGCGCCGGTTTTCGCGAGAAG
>CAJQNP010000033.1 GCA_905479705.1 uncultured Gammaproteobacteria bacterium | reverse complement strand
CTCGGTCGTTTTGACCTCAGCGATATTCCACCGGCACCGCGTGGCGTGCCGCAGATCGAGGTGACCTTCGATATCGATGCCAACGGTATCCTGCATGTTTCGGCGAAAGACAAGGCGACCGGCAAGGAACAGTCCATCCAGATCAAGGCCTCCAGTGGTCTGTCGGATGACGAGATCGACAAGATGGTGCAGGACGCCGAGGCGCATGCCGAGGAAGATCGCAAGTTCCATGAGCTGATCGACGTGCGCAACCAGGCCGACGGTCTGATTCACGCGACCAACAAGTCGCTGACGGACCTCGGTGACAAGGTAGAAGAGTCCGAGAAGAAGGACATCGAGTCCGCTATCGAGGCCCTGCAGGAAGTCATGAAGGGCGATGACAAGGAGGCCATCGAGGCCAAGGTCACCGCGCTGGGCGAAATCTCCGGCAAGCTGGCGGAGCGTGTCTACAAGGAACAGGCAGAGCAGGGCGCACCCGAAGGTGGTGCGGCACCCGAGGCCGAGGCCGGGGCGTCAGCCGATGACGTCGTGGATGCGGAGTTCGAGGAAGTAAAGGACGCTGATAACAAGTAACGGTTGTTCTTTACTGCAAGGATGTCCAGGGATCCGGCCCCGTTTCTTACAGGGCCGGATTTTTGCCATCCTGCAGGAGTAATAAAAACAGTCATGTAGCCCGGATGAAGCGCAGCGTAATCCGGGAGACCTTTGCGCAGTTTTACCCGGATGCCGCTGCGCTTCATCCGGGCTACAGTTTCTGAAACAAGATCAAAGACTATGTCAAAGCGTGATTACTACGAAGTCCTCGGGGTCTCGAAGAACTGCAGCGAGGCCGACCTGAAAAAGGCCTACCGCCGCTCGGCACAGAAGCATCATCCGGATCGCAACCAGGATGATGCCGGGGCCGAGGAAAAGTTCAAGGAGTGCAAGGAGGCCTACGAGGTACTCAACGATTCGCACAAGCGCGCGGCCTATGACCAGTTCGGTCATGCCGGCGTTGACCCTTCCATGGGCGGTGGCGGCTTTGGACGCGGTGCTGCGGGTGCCGGTGGCTTTAATGACATCTTCGGTGATGTGTTCGGCGATATCTTCGGCGGCGGTCGCGGTGGCGGCGGACAACGCGTCTATCGTGGTTCGGATCTGCGCTATAACCTGGAACTGTCGCTGGAAGATGCCGTGGCAGGCACCGAGGTCAAGATACGCGTACCTACCATGGTGGCCTGTACGGCCTGTGATGGCAGTGGCGCCAAGAAGGGTAGCACGCCCACTACCTGCACGACCTGCGGTGGTCATGGCCAGGTGCGCATGCAGCAGGGTTTCTTCTCCGTGCAGCAGACCTGTCCGCATTGCCAGGGTAACGGCACTATCATCAGTGATCCCTGTACCACCTGCCGCGGCAAGGGCCGGGTGCAGGAGCACAAGACACTGTCGGTGAAGGTGCCGGCCGGCGTCGACAGCGGTGACCGTATCCGCCTGGCCGGTGAGGGCGAGGCCGGGGAGAGCGGTGGTCCCCCGGGCGATCTCTATGTGCAGATCTCGGTCAAGCAACACCCGATCTTCCAGCGCGAGGAAAGCAATCTCTTCTGTGAAGTCCCGATCAGTTTTGTCACGGCTGCACTGGGTGGCGAACTGGAAGTGCCGACCCTGAACGGTCGTGTGAGCCTGAAGATTCCGCCGGAGACGCAAACCGGCAGAATGTTCCGCATGCGCAGCAAGGGCGTGAAGCCGGTTCGCGGCGGCCCGGTCGGTGACCTGTTGTGCAAGGTCACGGTGGAGACACCCGTCAAGCTGACCCGCAAGCAGAAAGACCTGCTGAAAGAATTTTACGGGCATGTTGAAGAGGGGGGTGAGCGGCACAGTCCACAGCACTCCTCATGGATAAATGGAGTGAAGAAGTTTTTTGACGGGCTGGGTAGTTGATCTCGGGTTTTGTTTCGCTCATTCCCGCGGGCGTATCTGTGATACTCGCTGGCACCACCCTAATAACTCCCGCAGGTAGCCCGCCATATCTGCGGATATCTCGTCATTGCCGCACAGGCGGGCATCCAGTTTTATATCTTCGATGTAATCTTGGGTTTCGCCCTGCCGGGCGGGCCTCATAATTTAATCGGGTCTCGCCCCGATAGGCGAGGTATGTAGTGGTCAAGTGATTCCGGACACTTTGTTAAGGTCCTTTTCGTAATTCATCGGTGTTTTGTAACCCAGTGTCGAGTGCAGACGCCTTGAGTTGTAATACACCGCCACATATTCCCGGACATCGGCAATCGCTTCCTGCCGGGTGCTGTACAACCGGTCACCGGTCCATTCCCGTTTCAGGCTGCTGAAGAACCGTTCCACCGGGGCATTGTCCCAGCAGTTGCCTTTGCGGCTCATACTGCAGATCATCCCATGCTGTTTCAGCAAGGCCTGGTAGGCATGACTGGCATACTGACTACCACGATCCGAGTGATGGATCAGACCGGGCGGTGGTTTCCTGAGATTGATTGCCATCATCAAGGCCCGGATCACCAGCGCTTTCTTCATGCGTCGGTCCATCGACCAGCCCACCACGCGACGTGAATACAGGTCAATCACCACAGCCAGGTAGATCCAACCCTCCTGGGTCCACAGATACGTGATATCAGTTCCCCAAGCCTGGTTGGGTCGGGTGGGTGAGAACTGACGGTTCAGCACATTCTCAGCCACTGGCAAGTGGTGTTTGCTGTCGGTGGTTACCTTGTATTTGTGCTTCTGTTTGACCTTCAGATTCAGCACCTTCATCAAGCGACGTGTGCGATCACGCCCAATCTTAAAGCCTTCCTCGCACAGATTCTCCATCAGCGTGCGACTACCCAGGCTGTCACGAGACTCTCTGAACAGCTCATTCATGCGCCGCCGCAATGCCAGCTCCTCCGGAGGGATGATCTTGCATGGACGATCGCGCCAGTCATAGTAGGTGCTGCGCTGCACACCCAGCAGGCGACACTGATGCACTATTGGCCAGCGTCCCGCGTGATCCCGTATAAATCCGTACTTCACTTCATTTCCTTCGCGAAGTACGCACTGGCTTTTTTTAAAATCTCTTTCTCCATCCGCAGCATGCGATTCTCTTTCCGCAGCCGCTTCAGCTCTTCCCGCTCATCCGAATCCAGCCCGGCACCGGACGCTTGTTCCTCAAATTCCCGCTTCCAGCGCCGTATCAGGTTATCCCCGATACCCAGGCTCCGGGCTGCCTCAGAGGGCTTGTAACCCTGTTCGGTTACCAGCGCTACTGCATCCCGCTTGAATTCTTCCGTATAGTTCCGTCTCTTTCTCGTTTCTGTTGTCATCTCTCACCTCGTTATGGCATTTTACCGCCTTAACTCAGTGTCCGGATCTATCAGACCACTTCAGGTCAGCGTATTGGCATAGTCATCCAGCTTGCTATGGGCTTTAGGGCTTTAGGGCTTTAGGGCTTTAGGGCTTTAGGGCTTTAGGGCTTTAGGGCTTTAGGGCTTTAGGGCTTTAGGCCTTGAATACGTTGGCTCGACAAC
>CAJQNP010000032.1 GCA_905479705.1 uncultured Gammaproteobacteria bacterium | reverse complement strand
CGACCGTGTTTGTCTCGATCCTTGTCTCTTGGCCGAATAAATTCGGCCCTACATATGCGGTGCCGAATTTATGGCGCGTAGCGTCATTTTATTGTTGTTTTTTGTGACCTGAATCTCACGAAATTTCCCTACTGGTTTGCTCAGAAATCATCTGCCATGCCGATGAACTCTCCATGTAATGCGGTGACTCGCATGAATTGTGTACCGGAAATTATATCGCGGTGGAGAGCAGGTTCAGATGATTACTCAATTTTCTCGCACGAATATTATCAAGTCAGTATTAGTTGCATCCTGTGTTGCACTGCTCAGTGCATGTGGTGGCGGTGATGGAAATACCTGGTCATCAACAGGGACTGTCAGCAGTGTCGTCAGTGGCAGTGTCGGTGATGGTCCGGTCACCGGAGCCACGGTAGAGATTTATAACGCAAGCGGTAATCTGGTGAGTTCCGAGACCAGTGACAACACGGCATCCTTTAAGTCCAGCCTGAGGCTGAACCGCAATAACTACCCGTTGATCCTAAGAGTCTCTGATGGTATCGACCTGGTAACCGGTGATGCGCCAGACTTTGAGCTCGTTTCCGTTGTTATGAAATCATCCAACACCACGGCAAACATCAATCCCTTCTCCACCCTGATCGTGAAAATGGCCGAATCGATGCCGGGTGGTGTCAGCAATGATAACATCGCGTTTTCAAAATCAGTCGTGATGGACAAGTTCAGCTTCGGCCTTGATCCATCTGTGATTGACGATCCCGTAACAAAACGAATCTCCAGCAAGAACATTGCACAGATCGTCAAGGCCAGTGAGGCCCTTGGTGAAATGATACGCCGCACCCGCGACCAGATTACTGCAAGTGGTCGCCCGGTATCCGGCGACGATATTGTCAATGCCATTGCTGCTGACATGGCGGACGGCTTTCTCGATGGCATGGGTGCGACGGGTAGTGATTCGACCATTGCGGCCGTGGCGAATGTCATCACCGGCCAGGTGCTGGTCGAGGCGATGACGAACACGCTCAAGGTCAACGGCGTTGTGGCAACCGTGGTTATTGATCAGTCGATCTTGACGACACACCGGTCAACCAAGACAACACAGCTGAGCGATTCAGTACGGATCACATCCGGTCTGCTTGAGCAGGCTGCTTTCTCTGTCGCTGCAGCGCAGGTGGTGGATAACAGTTCACAGCTGTCGAACCTGGCTGCAGACATAAACAGTCTGTCTGCGGGCGCGAAGGCATCCGATGCGGCCAGGGTGCTGTCGGCAAGCGCTTCATCCTGGCTCAATAACGCGATCTCCGTATCCTCGACCGCTGGTTCACAGGACCTTATCGCGATTAACCTGACGGCCAACAATACCCCGATCCCGGATACCGGCGCCGATGATCCCGTCGTCAAGAGCGAGCCGGATACTGGCACCACTGAACCTGTAGAAGATCCGGTTGTAGTTAACACCAGGCCAGTGCTGTCGGGTTCTCCGTCCAGGTCGGTCGTGGCCACCAACAGCTATTCCTTCAAGCCGGCGGCCAGTGATTCAGATGGCGACACGCTGTCCTTCAGGATTTCCAACAAGCCTCGCTGGGCCGGTTTCGACGCCTCAACCGGTCGTCTCAACGGTACACCAGTCGAGGGTGATGTGGGTGCCTACAACAATATCGTGATCTCGGTCACGGATGGCACCGACACGGTCAGCCTGTCAGCCTTCAGTATTGAGGTGAAGGCAAATGTTGTGGCAACCGGCAGCATGGAGCTCAGCTGGACTGCACCGGCCACGCGCTCTGACGGAGCCCCGCTGTCGCTGGCGGATATCAACGGTTACCGCATTTACTACGGTGAATCCAAGGACAGCTATACCGAGAGCGTTGATATTGCAGATGGCGCTGCCCAGTCAGCCAGGGTGACGGATATCCCGGTCGGTTCCTACCATGTCGTTATGACCACATACGATACAGACGGGCGTGAAAGCGGCTATTCCGGGTCAGTGGTCAAGACTATCCAGTAGTACCCCTTCCTCAGCATCCCGGTGATGGCGTCATTAATGTGACGCTATCACTCACTGGCTGTGTGCCATCTCGGTACGCTGCTTCCATTAGAATATTCAGCAATACTAATTAATGAGTGCAACTAATGCTGCGCGGCCCTGTCAGATGGGGCGGTTATCTGGAAAACCGTTCGGCGAAATCGGACTTCCTTAATACCCCCGTTTATTACTGAATACCCTCCGGCACGGTCGGCAGGCAGCATTGTGAGGAAAGTTAGCTATGAAACGAGCACGATATTCACTTCCAGGCAATCTTGAATCAATTTTGAAATTACTGGGTGCGGCCATTCTTGTGCTGTCACTGGGGGGCTGTGGCGGCGGAGGTTCGGGCACATCGACAACCAAGAAGCTGCCCGATGCCTATCGTGCAAACACCCCGTCCAACCAGACCACGACTCTCAAGGGCACCGGGGATACCGAGGGTGTCAAGACGGGTGCGATTGAACTGAGCTGGTCAGCCCCGGCGACCCGCACTGATGGCGAGCCCCTGGCCCTGTCCGAGATCAAGGGCTACCGGATCTACTATGGTGCCAAAGAGGGTGAGTACATCAGGGGTGCCGATATCAAGGATGGCTCCGCTGAGTCAGTGACCATCACGGATGTGCCTGTCGGCGAATACTACGTTGTGATGACGACCCTTGATGCCAACGGTGTCGAGAGTGACTACTCGGGCGCCGTCATGAAGACCGTTTCCTAGCAGGACATCACCGCTTGTCCAGGGCGCCTGCTGTCTCCCAGGCGAGTAATACATCCCCGCTCCAGCGGGGCTTGCCTTTTGAAACCTTCCTGTTGCGTTGTGTGGTGCCGATCGCCGGTAATTGCCTGAGTGTCGCGTGCAGCCTTGCGACCGGCCCATCGAAATCCGTCGTGGTCCGCAGGTAGGCAATCAGCGGTATCTTCTCCTCGATGGAGAGGCTGCTGACATTGCCCACCCACACTGGCACATTGCCAGCGGCGATTTCCTGGTCGGACGGCCACAGGCGCAGCACCGTCAGTGTCTCGTCTTCAGCTGCGTGAGGTGCGACCAGCAGTAATTCCTGGTGCTGGCCGTCATTGACCTGCGGCAGTATCGGCAGCGTCGTGATGTCCGGTTGCGGTGCCAGCCAGTGCATAACTGATGTTGGCCGGATCGGTTCTGCCTGCACCCAGCCCTGCTCGTGCAGCTCGTCGTGCAGCGCCTCCAGTGTGCCGGCCCACTGGAAGTTCATGGGCTGTTCATTACTGCCTTCAATATCTACACGGTAGACCGGTAGCTGTTGCCAGCCTGCCGCCTTCCAGGTCGGCAGGGTGATTCGGTGTATCTCCACCTGCGGTGAATAATACGCCAGTGCCTGGGTGTAATGCTGGTTGGTATTCCAGGTCCCGGTGATCGCAAGCAGTACCATCGTGATAGCCAGCAGGCGTTTTACCGGCAGCGGCGGGGCGGGGTGGCGATCATAGGCAATCCCGATCAGTGCGACCCAGGCAATGCCCAGGCATAACCCGGCGAGCACGTCGGAGAACCAGTGCGCACCGAGGTACAGGCGCGACAGGCCAATCAGGGTGATCACCAGGCCAGCGGCAGTGTAGGGTATCCAGCGCCGTTGCGCGGGGAGTTCGCGCGCGATCATCAAGGCGAGAAACCCGTAAACCGCGACACTCATGCTGGTGTGTGCGCTGGGAAACGAGAAGCCGGTCTGGAAGTCAACCGGGCGGGAGATCTCCACGGTGTTTTTCAGGAGCCACGTCAGCAACCCGGTGGCGATGTACACGGCCAGCCAGTGCCACGCGGCCTTGTTGTCGCCCTTCCAGAACAGCAAGGTCGTGCCGCCCGCAATCAGCAATGCCAGCAGGGCCTGGTCGCCAAACTGTGTAATGAAGACCATGCTGTTGAAGACCCAC
>CAJQNP010000031.1 GCA_905479705.1 uncultured Gammaproteobacteria bacterium | reverse complement strand
GCATTCAAATATCGAGGACTGCCTGGCGCAGCTCTCCGAGAAGCAGCGTGCCGTGGTTGAACGCCGCTTCGGTCTGCATGGCCACGCGGTGTCGACACTGGAAGAGGTCGGCAAGGAGATTGGCGTGACCCGCGAGCGTGTCCGACAGATCCAGATGGATGCGCTGAAAAAGCTCAAGCGCATCCTTGAACAGGACGGCTTCTCGATTGATGTCCTGTTGAAGTAGCGGCGGCGGGTCGACGTGATTCGCGCCTGGCTGCTCCCGGCTTCCTGCCTCCCGCAGCACTTGCGCATCCCTGCACATCGCAAGGCGCTGCTACGCGATTAGCACGTTGTGAGAATTTCGAATTACCGATGTTTTGTTTAACGTCGTTATCGCGGATGCGATCCGTTCCTGCAGAAATTTAACCGCATTATAGAATCGTCCCGCAGGAGCGGATCGCATCGGCGGTCGCGAACGACAAGCAGAATCGTGGTGTTGACCGATTCCATTGCGATGGGCTAATTGTGTAGGAGCGCCTTGCAGGCGCGAATGGCACCTGACCTGCACGCATTCGCAAGGTCATAAACTCGGGAAATGACACGCGCGGTTACGTCTTCGCAACCCCCATCATCAACGCCACTACCACGCGGCGATCCTCTGCCAGCAGGAGCGGATCGCATCCGCGGTCGCGAACGACAAGCAGAATCGTGGTGTTGGCCGATTCCATTGCGATGGGCTAATTGTGTAGGAGCGCCTTGCAGGCGCGAATGACACCTGACCTGCACGCATTCGCAAGGTCATAAACACGGAAGAGGGCCTGCGAGGTTATTCTTTCGAGCCACCCATCATCAACGCCACTACCACACGGCGATCCTCTGCCAGCAAGATATTGAATGTCCGGCAGGCGGCATCGTGTGCCATGACCTCGACGCCGATCGCCTGTGTCTGCAGCCCGGCCAGCAGTGCCGGCACCGGAAACTGCAGCGATGGGCCGGTGCCAAGGATGATGATTTCCGGTTGCAGATTACCCAGCTGTTGCATGTGCTCGTCGGTCAGTTCGGTCACGCTGCGTGGCGCCCACAACTCGATCGTGTCCGGGGTAATCACCACACTTTCAGCGATGATCTTGTCGTTGATGGTGATCTCGCCATCGCCGTAGGCGCGGATGCTGTTGGCGGCAAAGCTGTCCTGACTGAAGCGCATGGCCGTGACCATACCCAGCCGTCCCCGGGGCCGCAAGTGAGCGACCGGGCGCACCCGGCCACGTCTCCCGGCAAAGATGTTTGGCAGGCCCGGGCATTTGCTGTAATCTCTTCATATTCAACGATATAAGCGGTGTCCGTTGTGTTAGAAGAATTTACCCGCATCAAGCGGCTGCCCCCCTATGTTTTCAACATTGTCAATGAGTTGAAGGCGGCGGCGCGTGCGCGCGGTGAAGATATCATTGATTTTGGTATGGGTAACCCCGACCAGGCGACCCCGCAGCACATCGTCGACAAGCTGACCGAGGCCGCCCAGCGCGGTGATACGCACCGCTACTCGCTGTCGCGTGGCATCCCGCGCCTGCGCAAGGCCATCTGCGACTGGTACAAGCGCCGTTACGACGTCGATCTTGATCCCGACACGCAGGCCATTGTCACCATCGGTTCCAAGGAGGGGCTGGCGCACCTTGCGCTGGCAACGGTGGGTCCCGGTGACGCCGTGCTGGTACCCAACCCGGCCTACCCGATTCACCCCTACGGCTTCGCCATCGCCGGCGCCGATATTCGCCACGTGCCGTTGCGGCCCGACGTCGATTTTTTCGCAGAGCTGGAAAAGGCCATCAAGGACTCCTGGCCGAAGCCCAAGATGCTGGTGCTCAACTTTCCGGGCAACCCCACCACGCAATGTGTTGACCTGGAGTTTTTTGAAAAGGTCGTCGCGATTGCACGCGATAATGACATCTGGGTCGTGCAGGACATCGCCTACGCCGACCTCGTGTTCGATGGTTACAAGGCACCGTCTATTTTACAGGTCGAGGGTGCGATAGATGTCGCGGTTGAGTTCTTTTCGTTGTCCAAGAGCTATAACATGCCGGGCTGGCGCGTCGGTTTCATGTGCGGTAATGAAAAACTGGTTGCTGCCCTGACGCGCATCAAGTCCTACCTCGACTACGGCATGTTCACGCCGATCCAGGTGGCGGCGATTGCGGCCCTGGAGGGGCCGCAGGACTGTGTTGAGGAGATCGTCGAGATGTACCGCGAGCGTCGCGATGTGCTGTGCGACGGACTGAACGGTGTTGGCTGGCCGGTCGAGAAGCCCAAGGCCACCATGTTTGTCTGGGCGCGTATTCCGGAACCCTACAGGGAGATGGGTTCCCTCGAGTTTTCCAAGAAACTGTTGAGTGACGCCAAGGTGGCGGTCTCGCCGGGTATCGGTTTCGGCGAGTACGGTGATGATTACGTCAGGTTCAGTCTGATCGAGAACCCGCACCGCACGCGACAGGCCATTCGTTGCATCCGGGACATGTTTAACAGGGATCTCGGTCAGGCAAAAGTATCAGGAGGGTAATTCAGTTGAATCCGGTTAATGTTGGACTGCTGGGCCTCGGCACAGTGGGCGGGGGAACCTTTAACGTTCTCAAGCGTAACGCAGAGGAGATCACCCGGCGTGCCGGTCGCGGTATTCGCATCACGCATGCCGCGGCACGTGAGTATGATCCCGCCACGGTGCCCGGTATCGATGCCATCAATGTCAGCGATGATGCCTTCGCCGTCGTGGAGAATCCCGATGTCGATATCATTGTCGAGCTGATCGGTGGCTACGAGCCGGCGCGCGAACTGGTCCTGAAGGCGATTGCCAACGGCAAGCACGTGGTGACTGCCAACAAGGCGCTGATTGCCATGCACGGTAACGAGATCTTTGCCGCTGCCCAGGACAAGGGCGTGATGGTGGCGTTCGAGGCAGCGGTCGCCGGCGGCATTCCGATCATCAAGGCCTTGCGTGAAGGCCTGTCAGCGAACCAGATCAACTGGCTGACCGGCATTATCAACGGCACCGGCAATTTCATCCTCACCGAGATGCGCGACAAGGGGCGTGACTTTGATGACGTGCTGAAGGAAGCGCAGGCGCTCGGGTATGCCGAGGCAGACCCGACCTTTGATGTCGAGGGTATCGATGCGGCTCACAAGCTTGCCATCCTGGCCTCGATCGCCTTTGGCATCCCGTTGCAGTTCGACAAGGTCTACACCGAGGGTATCAGCAGGATTACCCGCGAGGATGTCGGCTACGCCGAGGCCTTCGGTTACCGCATCAAGCACCTCGGCTACACGCGGCGTACCGCCAAGGGTATCGAGATGCGCGTGCACCCGACGCTGATCCCGGAACGCCGCCTGATCGCCAATGTCGACGGTGTCATGAACGCGGTGCTGGTGAATGCCGACGCCGTTGGCCCAACACTCTATTACGGTGCCGGTGCCGGCGCGGAACCCACGGCATCGGCCGTGGTGGCTGATATTGTCGACCTGGTGCGCACCCTGACGGCCGACCCGGAGAGCCGTGTGCCGCACCTGGCCTTCCAGCCGAATGCGCTGTCGAATATCCCGGTGCTTGCCATGGAGGACGTGGAGACGGCCTATTACCTGCGCATGCAGGTGACTGACAAGCCGGGCGTCATGGCCGAGGTGGCCAGTATCCTCGGCGATGCCGGGATCAGCATC
>CAJQNP010000030.1 GCA_905479705.1 uncultured Gammaproteobacteria bacterium | reverse complement strand
AGGATCAGGGTCTGGCGCGCCGCCACAGCGAAATGCAATGGGTTTCCAAGCTGACCGAGGCGATCAAGTCAGACAAACTGGTGCTCTATTCCCAGGAGATCGTTCCGGTCGTTCCCGACTCAAAGGCAGGCCGGCATTTTGAAGTACTGGTGCGCATGCTTGATACTGATGGCAGTATCGTCCCCCCCGACAGGTTCCTGCCTGCTGCAGAGCGATATAATCTGATTAATAGCCTGGATCGCTGGGTGGTTACCCACAGCTTTGCATGGTATGCGCAGGAGCAGGGCAGGCGCCCTGCAACTGACCTGAGCATGATTTCGATCAACCTGTCCGGCGTTTCCGTCACAGATAGAGGGTTTCTCAAACATATCAAGGATGAGATGAAGCGTTATGATATACCGCCGGGGATGATTTGCTTTGAGATAACCGAGACGGCGGCAATCGCTAACCTGGAGGCTGCGACGGAGTTTATTCATGAGCTCAAACGCCAGGGTTGCCGGTTTGCCCTGGATGATTTTGGTAGTGGACTCAGTTCATTCTCATACCTGAAGAATCTGCCAGTTGATTACCTCAAGATAGACGGCAGTTTCGTCAGGGGAATAGAAACAGACGAGATAGACCATGCCATGGTGGGGTCGATCCACCAGCTGGCAACACTGATGGGCATTAAAACGATTGCAGAGTTTGTCGAGAATGATGGCATTCTTCACGCACTCGCAGACATCGGGATTGATTATGCACAGGGATACGGCATAGCAAAACCCCGGCCCTTGCAGGGCAAGGGTTCCAGCAGTGTGCAATCAGCCTGACGTCAGTACTATGATCAGGGCGATGGCACCAGGTACTGCCTGCACAAACAATATTGTGTGCCTGACCGTCAGGGCGCCGTAAATTCCGGCGACAATCACGCAGCCCAGCAGGAATACGGTCATGTCGGGCAATGGTTGTTTTGCAAACTGACTCCAGAGAAGACCGGCAGCAATAAAACCGTTATAGAGCCCCTGGTTGGCAGCCAGTGTTGCCGATTGGCCGGCAAATTCCTTGCTCAATCCAAATATCCTGCGTCCCGCCGGTTTCGTCCAGAGAAACATTTCAAGTACAAGAAACGTCAGATGCAGAATGGCAACGGCGCTGACGGCAATACTGGCTGCCATGGTTGATACCTCTGTAAGCTAGATAACGAGCGCCGGTTCTCCGAGCATGCCTGCCTGTTCCCTGAGCGACAGGATGTGGTCTTCCCAGTAGCGTGGTGTATTAAACCATGGGAAGGCCTGCGGGAACGCCGGGTCGGACCAGCGTCGTGCAAGCCAGGCAGCATAGTGCATGATGCGCAATGTGCGCAGTGGTTCAATCAATAACAGCTCGCGGTGATCGAAGTCACGAAATTGCTGGTAGCCTTCCATGATATCGATAAGCTGCGCCTGCATATCGTGGCGCTCGCCGGATATCAGCATCCAGATGTCCTGCACGGCCGGTCCACTGCGGCAGTCATCCAGGTCGACAAAGTGAGGCCCCTGATCTGTCCACAGGATATTTCCAGGATGGCAGTCGCCATGCAGGCGAATTGTGCTGATGTCACCAAGGCCTGCATATATGCCGTCTATCTGTTGCAGCAGATCTTCCGCGAGTGTGCGGTAGGCTGTTTCGATGTGTGCCGGAATACATCCCTCGTCAAGCAGGTACTTGTATGAGCGGTAGCCAAAGCTTTCGACATCAAGTGCAGGACGATGGGTGAATGTACGGGACGCGCCGACCAGGTGCAGGCGTGCGATGAAGCGGCCCATCCATTCGCGATGTTCAAGGGTGTTTAACTCCGGCCAGTGCCCGCCCTGTCGCGGGTACAGGGCAAAGCGAAAGCCCTCGTGGGTATGTAAGGAGCTCCCGTTGATGACCTCGGGTGCAACGACAGGAATGTCCTGTTGTGCCAGGGCGCAGGCAAACTCGTGCTCCTCGAGAATCGCCTCGCTGGTCCAGCGTAACGGGCGATAGAATTTCGCGATAACAGGATTGCTGTCTTCAATCCCTATCTGGTAGACGCGATTCTCGTAACTGTTCAGCGCAAGGAAGCGGCCATCCGTGCGGTAGCCACAGTGTTCTACCGCGTCCAGCAGAACGTCAGGTGTCAGTCCATGATAGTCGACAGGTTCGGTCGAGGTCACGACGTATACTCAGCCGGTGACCGGCTGGAGTGGATAAATGTAACTGGCGATAATCAGAACTCGGCCGCTTCAACTTCCATGTAGGCTTGTGCCCCGTGCGGGCCTAGTTCCTCGTCATATCCCGACCAGTCCTTGTATTTTGTTGTCGTCTTTACAGAGATCGCCTTGACGTCGCTGCTGTCCATGTCATTACTGAATGCCTCTTCAGCCGCAGCATAAACTGCCTGCAGGTATTCACGGTATGCCGAGAGAATCGATTTGTCACCCGTGGGGCCATGTCCGGGTATCCAGGTCTTTGCCTTGCTTTCCATGATCTTGTCTATGCTGTTGATGTTACCCATGAAGGTGCCGTCCGAGAGTCGTGGAATACGATCGGCGGTTACGTTGTCCCCGAGGAACATTACGGCGTCTTCCTCGACTTCAATCATGATGTCGGTCAGTGTGTGTGCCTGCCCATAATGATGAATACGGAACGTCTTGTTACCGACCTTGACCGTGTCGCCATGCTTGACGGCATGACCGGGAGCCACGACCCCGGTTCCCCTGGTGGCACCTTCCGTCAGTCTGTCCATCAAATCTACCCAGGTATCACCGGCACCGTCGGCAATCATGGCCAGCATTTTGCTATGTCCGTAAATCGGTGCGTCAGGGTAGGCGGCGCTAATCGCCTGGTTGCCGAGCCAGTGGTCGCCGTGGACGTGCGTGTTGAATACCGCGACGACCGGTTTGTCGGATACCTGCCTGATCATCCTCAGGACCATTTCACCGGACTGCAGACTGGAGCCAGGATCGACGACTACGATACCCGTGTCAGTAATGACAATACCCGGGTTGTTCATAAAGCCCTGGTTGGCGACATTCGGCATTTCCAGCGGGCCATGGATCACCCAGGTGTTTTCCGCGACCTGCGTGAAGGGATAGTCCCTGACGGGCTCGCCTGTCGCCGCTGACAGCGGCTGGGTCAATGTCTGCAGGCATATGCCCAGTACAAGTATCAGTGTGTTTCTCATGTGTCTCGTCCTCGTGTAGCTTATTATCCTGCTTCAGCCCTTGCCGCGGCTCTCCTTGATTTGCTCGTAAGCTGCCTTGATTTCCTGGGTCTTCTCGGTGGCAAACTTGATCATCTCGTCCGGCAGGCCCTTGGCGATGAGTTTGTCAGGATGGTGCTGGCTCATCAAGCGCCGGTAGGCCTTCTTGACCTCGGCGTCACTGGCCGTCTTGCTGATGCCCAGGATGTCGTAGGCCTTGGTCAGGGATTGTTTGTGCGTACCCGTTGTCCTGCCAGGGCCGGACATGTTGAACAGGTGTTCGATGTCGGCATGCGCGAAACCAAGTTGGGTGCCGATCTGATAGAGGGCATTCTTTTCGCTCGCATGCAGGTGTCCGTCGGCCATGGCCGTGGCGATCTGGATCTCGAGAAACATCTGCACCAGGTTGCGGCGCCGCATGCATTCATGGCGAAACTGCGTGAGCACATCATGCAGCGGGAAACCGTCTTTTTTCCCCTCGTTGAACAGCTTGATGGCTGCCTTGCGCTGCTGCGCACTCAGCTGCATCTGACCCATGATGGATTCGGCGGCGGCGATTTCATCCCGGGTGACCTTGCCATCTGCCTTGGCGATGTATCCCATGACCGAAAAGGTCGTGGTAAAGAAGGCTGCCTGCACGCGTTCTTGCTGGCCGGCGCCAAAGGTGCCCTGCTGGTCGGTGATCTTGATGCCGCGATCAAAGTTACGGCCCAGCGCGGCACCCAGCAGGGCACCGAGCGGGCCACCGAACATATATCCCAGTGTGCCGCCGAGCAGCGTTCCCCACCAGGGCATTAGCCAGCTACTCCGCTCAGGTGAAGAGAAATCATGCTACAGCAAGGCATTAGCGGAATGCAGGCAGCGGGGTAGTGATATACCAGGCCTTGATTTCAGGGTCGTACTTCCAGGTTTGCTTGTCGGTTATGGTCGTTAGTGTCATGCGCTCATCATGGTAATAGATTATCTCGACGGTCATCTGCACCTCGGCATGGTCCTCAGACGTGCTGGTCTCGAGGACATTGTAGGAGGTTACCTTAATGTGCTTCAGCAAGGCCGGGTCCGGAGTATAGACGGTTTCGTCTTCAGGTCGGCGCAGGCTGTTTGCGGAGCTGAAATCGACCCAGCGTATTGCTGTTTCGTACTGCCACAGTGCCTTGTCGAGGGTGATGGACTTCTTGCTGTCATCCACTGCCGCGCAGGCGGACAGCAGCAGGCAAGTCAATAAAAACAGGCTGGGTATGCGCATCAAGGATCCCGGGTAATGATGGCCGCGAATGGCGCATCATTATACCCGAGCGCGCCTGCAAAACGGGGGAATCTCCGTGCCGGTCGTCAGATTTCTGCGAACCTGTCCGGGGCCGGCTATGACCGGTTCGTGGCCTGGTTCAGCCGTGCGAACAACCGCTCCAGGCGGTCGTTCAGTGCGCTACGCGCCTGCTGCTCTTCGGCGCAGGCCGAGGCCATGCGCTTGACCACGTCACCGTAGGTAGCGAACTCGGATTGCAGTGCCGACAGTGTTGCACGTAGTTCAGCCAGATCCTGATCACCGGAACCGGGCAGGATCGCCGGGGTCCGGGATGCGGGCGTGACGACCTGGTCACCCGGTTCAGCCAGGGATAACCCCCCGGCAGGCTGTTCTACCGGGGCCTGCTGTACGGGACCCGGTTGGCCGGGGGCGTCCGACACAAGGCTGGAACTGTCGACTGGTGCGCCGGTATTCAATCCGCCATCCAGTACGCAGACGTCAAGCCCGCGCTGGCTCAACAAAAAGGCCGCGGCAGTACTGCGGCGACCGGTATCACAGTAGACAACATGCTTTTTAGCGGCATCGAGTGCGGATGCCTTGTCGCGGATGCTGGCTAGCGGGACGTTGCTGCTGTTCCTGAAGGCAAAGTTGGCGTGTTCATCGGCCAGTCGCACATCCAGCCAGACGCCGCCGTCGGCGACAAGCGAGCTGGCGAGGTCGTAGTCAATAAAGTGAACCAGGGGGTCCTTCAGCAGTTCCACAAAGTCTTTTTTTGACAGGCGCATCAGGGTGCCGTCGGTCAGCATGGTCACCGTGGCGTTGCGGTTCGCATCGGATACCAGCGCCTCTTCACCAAAACAGTCGCCCTTGCCAAGCTCGGCCAGCGGTACATCCCAGCCTTCACCGGATGCCAGTCGAGTGACCGAGCAACTGCCTTCCTTGATGATGTAAAAGTAATCGCCCTCGTCACCCTGGCGGATGATGGTGTCACCTGCGCTGACCGTCACGGATTGCAGTGTCTGTAACAATCGCTGGATGTCCGCGGGTGCCAGCTTGATAAAGGCATCTGACTGCAGCACACGGGTCATCCAGTCCTCGTTGCTGTCGGTATATAAACCGGTCGTGCTGGCTGTGGTGGTTGTCTGGTCCAGTGTCAGCATGACATCGAGCAAGGTTGAATCGATGGTGGCGACCACTGACTTGGTTGCCGCGCGCGCCGTGGTGATTCGCGGTTGCTGGTTGGCGATCGGGTAGCGTGCCGGATCGGTGCCTGCCGATACCACTCCGGTCACGCGGCCACTTGAATCCAGCAGGTTGATGACACCGTCGAGCAGGTAGATGGAGCGATTGTCGCAGTCACCCTCGCCGAACAGGTAGCTGCCGGCACCGATATCCTCGATGACGAGGCTGCCGGTGACTTCCCTGAAACGGTCTCTGGTGAGTGCGTTGAGTGGTATCAGGTCGCGCAGAATTTCGTTGCCGTGGAATTTCTTGCCGGGTGCGGGGTTGCTCATGTTGTAAATCCTGCCGCTGGGAAACAGTTGGGTGGGTTGCCGATCGTAGATCTCTTCAGGCTATCGGCAACCCGGGCACGATTTATAGCCACACTAGCTGTGTCGCCCGGTGGCGTGTCTAGTCGCTAACTGCTTCAATTTGCAGGATAACTCCCTTGGCTCCGACCACCTTGACGGTCGCGCCGGCCGGCAGGTCGCTGCCGGTGATTCGCCAGGTGGAGTCATCGACGCGTATCACCCCGTTATTGTTGATGATGGGTTCGGTCAGGGTGAAGCTGCGCCCTATGTACTGTTCACCACGGCGATTCAGGGTGGGCTGATCAGTGATGGCAGGGCGTGTGCGCTGGTAGCGCCTGAACGCGGTAATCGTGACGACCGACAGCGCTGAAAATAACAGCAACTGGTACTGCCAGCCGAGGTCGGGAGCGGCCAGTAACACGAAGCCGGTAATGGCGGCGGCGATGGTGAGCCAGAGAAAAAAGAAGCTCGGCGCGCTGACCTCGAGAATCAGCAGAATGCCGGCAAGAATCCACCAGTGCCAGTAGTCGATCTGTGAGAACAAGACGTCCATCAACTGCGCTCCTGGCTACCCAGCGCTTCCTTGGCTATTTCGGCGATACCGGCAATAGAGCCGATGACGCTGCCGGCCTCCAGTGGCATCAGCACCAGCTTCTGGTTGGGTGCGGAGCCGATGTGTTGCAGTGCCTCGACGTACTTCTGTGCGACGAAGTAATTGATGGCATTGACGTTACCGCTGGCGATCGCATCGGACATGACCTGGGTGGCCTTGGCTTCGGCGGCCGCCTCACGTTCGCGCGCCTCGGCATCCCGGAACGCGGCTTCCTTGCGGCCCTCGGCCTCCAGCATGACTGCCTTCTTTTCACCCTCGGCACGCAGGATCTCGGATTGCCGCAGACCCTCGGCGTCAAGGATGACGGCGCGCTTCTCACGCTCGGCCTTCATCTGCCGCGCCATGGAATCGATCAGGTCCTGCGGCGGTTGAATGTCCTTGATCTCGATGCGTGTCACCTTCACGCCCCAGGGTGTTGTGGCGGCATCGACCACGATCAGCAGTTGTGCGTTGATCTTGTCACGCTGCGAGAGCAGTTCATCGAGGTCCATGCTGCCCATCACGGTACGAATATTGGTCATGGTCAGGTTATTGATGGCACGCTGCAGGTCATTGACCTCGTAGGCGGCCTTGGCCGCATCGAGTACCTGGTAGAAGACGACGCCGTCCGCGCGCACCATGGCATTATCGCGCGTGATGACTTCCTGACTCTGGATGTCAAACACGGTTTCCATCATGTTGAGCTTGCGCCCGATACGGTCAATATACGGGACGATCAGGTTCAGGCCGGGGCGCAGCGTTGTGCGATAACGGCCGAAGCGCTCAACGGTCCACTCAAAACCCTGCGGTATCACCTTGACACCCGCAATAACCGTGGCGACGGCCAGCGCGAGTATGACTAGCGCAAATGTTGAAAAACCACCCATATGTCTCTCCTTGATGTCGTTAAAAATGAGTTAAAAAGCCGGGATAATCCGGATTGTAGAACAGTCCCGGCCCCCACGTCTTGTGCCTGTTGTCAGGGTAAGTGCGCCCGCAGTATAAACAGCATACTATAGCGAAGTTATTGGTATACAGGCAGGTGTAACGTGGCAATCAGCGTCTTTGATCTTTTC
>CAJQNP010000029.1 GCA_905479705.1 uncultured Gammaproteobacteria bacterium | reverse complement strand
CGTCAAGATACTCGATGACAGCGGGTAACGCCTGGTATCCGGAACGCAGCGTGTTGACAAGGTTCAAGACTGCACTTGCCGCTATTTCGCGATTGAGCTTTGCGATACGGTCATGGAACTCCTTTTGCCAGTCAGGAATCTGTTGCAGCACCTTGCGCAACTGCTCCTGCAGGTTTTCAGTATCCTGTTCAATACGCTTGCGGTCCTCCGCCGGCAGTTTTTCAAACTCATCCGAACTGAGTACTTCTTCCTCACGCACCGGCGCCAGTGTAAAACCGCTGGGCGTTCTCATCAGGGCAATATGCTTCTCATCTGCCTTGCTCTGGAGTTCGCCGAGTGCCTGCTCTTTGCGTTCGTTGAACTCATCCTCGATTGCCTGTGAGTGAGTACGGTACTCATCACTGTCGAAGACCGCAGGAACGGCATCGTGCAGGTCCTCTACCAGCTGGTCCATGTCCTGTTCCAGTTGTATGCCACGCCCCGCAGGCATGCTCAGAATGCGCGGCTTGTGCGGCTGTTGAAAATTATTGACATAGCACCAGTCCGGCGGACACTCGCCTGAGCTTGCCTTTTCGGTGGCATAGCGCTGCACCATTGCATGCTTGCCAGAGCCTGTCGGGCCCAATGCAAACAGGTTGTAGCCCTTGTGCAGAATACCGATACCGAAGCGGACAGCCTCAACGGCGCGCGGTTGCCCGATGACGTCAGACAGGTCCTCCAGGTCCTCTGTTGTTGTGAAATCGAACTGTTCAGGATCACAGCGCTGGTACAGGCGTTCAGGTGCAAGTTGCTTTACGGCCATAGAATCATCCTTATCGAAAGTCGTTGTGTGGCCAGCAGCAGGGAGGTAGGTTATGTAACCGGATAATGAACAGCACGGCAAACGCACAGCGCTGCATTATCTACTCAGCCCTGCCACACCACGTCATCACGCCTCAATCGGCATGACTGAAGTAGCCATGTCGTACCCCGCTCAGCAATGCCCGGAATTCTTCTCCGCTGGTGTGTACCAGCTGCTCATGGTCACCCGCTTCAAAATAGACATTGGCGAGACTGGTCAGGGCCTCGTCGAGAAATGCCTCGATACCGTAGGCCGGGCCAAGCGGCGGCACCGCCCCCGCCTCGCAGTCGCTGAACAGCTTCGCAAAATCATCCTCGCTGGCCAGGTGCAGATCCCGGTTGAGTTCCTTGCGCAGATGCTCAACCTCGACCCAGTGATCGGCCGGCACTACAACCATGGCATAACCACTGTCGTCCTTGACGATGACGGCCTTGGCGATGTGATCCTCCCTCAAATGAGCAGCATCGGCCGTTTCATGGCTGGACCCGGTGTGCGAATGCGAAACCAGGTCATACTCGACTGAATGTTGCTCAAGAAAGCGCTTGACGGTCTTTGCAATTGTCATGACGACACCTCCTTGTACCCGGGAAATTAAACCTGTTGGTTCTACTAGAAATATAGCGCATGCAGGAGCAGATGAAACAGAAACAGGCGGCCGATGTGTGCCTGTGCCGGCAAGCGGAAGAATTACCCGGACGCGGTCCTTTTTTGATAATGTGTTTGACACACGTCAGGTGAATGCGGTGAATAACCCGGTCTATCAGCTACTATTGATTATAGAAGGGTTGTTTTTATCCAGCCAGGGATGCACCCAAACGTATGAGTGAAAGAGACCAGTACACCGTCAGTACAAAATACTGGCACAAGCTCGAAGATGGCCGGATTCAGTGCGATCTGTGTCCGCGCTTCTGCAAGCTGCACGCCGACCAGCGCGGGCTATGCTTTGTGCGGCAAAGCCTGGATGACGAGATTGTACTCACCACCTATGGACGATCGAGCGGTTATTGCATTGATCCCATAGAGAAAAAACCGCTGAATCATTTTCTCCCCGGTACGCCGGTATTGTCCTTCGGAACAGCCGGCTGCAACCTCGCCTGCAAGTTCTGCCAGAACTGGGATATCAGCAAGTCACGCGAGATACATACCCTTGCCGACGAGGCCTCGCCGGAGCTCATCGCCAGCGCGGCACAGCAACTCAACTGTCGCAGTGTGGCCTATACCTATAATGATCCGGTGATATTTCACGAGTACGCCATTGATGTCGCCCGGGCCTGTCACGAGAAAGGCATCCGCTCGGTGGCCGTCACCGCCGGCTATGTCTGCCCCGAGCCACGCAGGGAATTTTACCAGTACATGGATGCCGCCAACGTCGACCTCAAGGCATTTACCGAGGACTTCTATCACAAGATCACCGGCTCGCACCTGGCACCGGTACTGGAAACCCTCGAATATATCAGGCATGAGACCAGCACCTGGCTGGAAACAACCACCCTGCTGATTCCCGGCAAGAACGACTCGGACAAGGAACTCGAGGAAATGACCAGCTGGGTCGTGGATAAACTGGGACCGGATGTGCCGATGCATTTCTCTGCCTTCCATCCTGACTGGAAGATGATGGATGTCCCGGCAACGCCGAAAGAGACACTGGTGCGTGCCCGCGAGATCGCCATGCGCAATGGTGTGCGCTATGCCTACACCGGCAATGTCCACAATATTGCCGGGGACAGCACCTATTGCCACCACTGCGGTGAGCTACTGATTGGGCGTGACTGGTATGTACTGGGCGACTGGAACCTGACCGCTGACGGAAAGTGCGTCGCCTGCGGTACGCCCTGTGCGGGTGTATTCGAAGCGGACCATGGAAACTGGGGAGCAAGAGCGCAGCCGGTACGGCTTCGCGATTTTGCCGCCTGACAATCCAGACCCTCATGGCCAATTGCTGTTACCGGGGGCACCAGCCGTTGCCGGTAATGACCCGGCACAATTACCGGCGTTGATTGCAATACAGCCGGGGGCGATGTTCTGGCCTGTGCAGAACGGCAGGCTCAGCCACCTGGCGATCATCAGCAAACCGGACAAAACCCTCACAGCAATGCCCTCGAGCACCAGTCGAGCTTGTCTGTAGCCTGCCCCGGCGTATCCCGCGGCAGCGCGCGGCTGGATTCATTTGAGAAGCAAGCAGTATTGGCCTGAATGAGTGTGCGCAGCGACTGTACGGCCGATTTGGGTAAAGAGTATCATCGATGTCGCGTATACAGCAGGTACAACCATCAGCAACATGACAGATACAGGCCTTACGGGTTTCGTGTGACATGATGAAGCGAAGCTTTACCCCAACAGAACAGCTGTCAGCGAATCCCGGGGTTGCGCCTGCCAGACAGATACGCCCATGGGTGGCTTATATTCCAATTGCACTTGTCGCACTGGTTGGTCTGATGGTGACCTGGCATGCATACAACGTGGTCACTGACTGGGAACAACAACGGGTACAGCAGGCCTTTCGCGTAGCTGCCGGCGATCGTATCCTGATGGTTCAGCGCGAAATCCAGCAAAGCCTTGGCGTGGTCCAGGACATTGGCAGTTTTTTCGATGCTTCAGACTGGGTCGGGCGCCGCGAGTTTCGCAAATTCGTGGGGCCCGCACTGAAGCGTTATTCGGGCATAGCGGCACTACAATGGATACCTCGCACAAGCGGAGAAGAACGCGCCTCTTTTGAAGAAGAAGCCCGCCGCAGCTTCGCGAGGTTCCGTATTACAGAACGTACCCCTGAAGGAGAACTGGTCAAAGCTGGGCAGCGCCCTGTGCATTTTCCTGTTCTCTACATACAGCCCTATCAACTCAACAAGAACGTACTGGGTCTTGATCTGGCGTCGTCCCCCGTTATCAGGGACGCGTTGCAGCAAACGCGGGATGCCGGGGAGATGCGCGCCTCACCCCGCATTCCCCTGCAACAGGAGGATTACATTGAATACGGATTCACTGCCCGATTGCCGGTCTTTTACAAGGCAGACAGCAACCAGAGTGAAAATGAAGAGGAAGATGCGGTTCTGGATACACTGGAAACGCGACGACTGCAGTTGCGCGGGTTCGCGGCAGGGGTTTTCCGCATCGGCGCGGTAATTGAAAGCGCACTGGTGAATCTTAGCCCGAGCGGCATTGATATGGTTATCTACGATGTATCTGGCGATAACGAAAGAGACTATCTCTACCGCCATTCCTCGAGATTACGTCCTGCCATCACCGGGAACATGGAATCAACGCAAGGCCTGGAGTTCATCCGGACTATAAACGTCACGGACCGCCAATGGGAAGTGGTGTGTACCCCGATCCCGGGGTATTTTCAGCCTGACCCCTGGAGTGGATGGGCTACGCTTGCGGGTGGCTTGCCATTCATCGCGCTGCTGACAATCTATCTCTCCACCCTGGTAGGACGCGCTGCGAAGGTAAAGCGTCTCGTGACCGAGCGCACACTGCAACTGGTCGAGGTCAATACAGAACTTAATCGCGAGATCAATGAACGTTTGCATACCGAGAAGCAACTGCAGGCCTTGAATATAACCCTGGAGGAACGTGTAGCAATACGTACCGCGGAAGCAGAACGGCATGTGAAGGAACTGGAGCAGTTTGCCTACGTGACTTCGCATGACCTGAAGGCACCGCTACGAGGTATCGCAAATCTGGCAACCTGGCTGGAGGAAGATCTGCGAGACAAACTGACCGATGCTACCCGCGAGCAACTGGCTCTGCTGCGTGATCGCGTACAACGGATGCAAGCGTTGATCGAAGGATTGCTGGAATACTCGAGAATTGGCAAGACGGCTCAATCGATGACAGATGTCGATAGCGCTGAATTGCTGACCGAGATTATCGACTCGCTGTCGCCACCAGACGGATTCATTGTCAATGTGGCCGGGGACATGCCCACCCTGCACACAGACCGTTTACACCTTTACCAGGTGTTCTCCAACCTGATCAGTAACAGCATCAATCACGCCGGGAGTGAGCGTGGCCATGTATGGATCACGGTGCAGGATCAGGGTAATTATTATGAATTTACTGTAGCAGATGACGGTCCCGGCATTGCGCCAGAATACCATGACAGGATATTCATGATGTTTCAGACGCTGGCGGTAGTTGACTATGGCAGCAACACCGGCATAGGCCTTGCGCTGGTAAAGAAGATTGTCCAGGAACATGGTGGTTCGATAACATTGGAATCCGCAGAAGGTAACGGCGCCAGGTTCCGGTTTACCTGGCCAAGACACGGATGAATTACCATCAGACTGCCCGGATGCGCTGTATACTGCCTGTGAATAACCCGCACTGGAGGGGGTTCCATGCCTGATAAAGACGCCGGCATTCTACTCGTGGAAGACGACCGGGTGGATGTCATGACCGTACAGCGGGCGCTGAAGAAAATTGACATCCGCAATCCGCTGTATGTTGCGCGTACCGGTGTTGAAGCACTGGAGATGTTGCGTGGTGACGGGGTTCCCAGAATTGATCCCACACCCTCGCTGATTCTGCTGGACCTGAATCTCCCGAAAATGGGTGGTGTTGAATTCCTGAAGGAGCTGCGTGCGGATCCGCTACTGCGGACCTTGCAGGTGATTGTCCTGACATCCTCCAATGAACCGGGCGACCGTGCAGCTGCCTTCAAATATGAGGTAGATGATTACGTCGTCAAACCGCATTCCTTCAGTGAATTCACCAATGCAATATCCATCATTCTTGCAGACTGGTCCGTGTAAAACGCCGGTTAACCGGATGCCAGGCAATACCGATCCGGCCAGAACCATTCATTCCCGCGCAGCAGAATACGCCCCGTTCAGGCCGTTGAGCTCTCCTTGTACCTGAGGACAATAGGCAGACCCGGCAGGATGCCCTAACCTGTAAGCAAGTGACACAAGGAATAACAAGGAAGTAACACATTGTCACCAACACGCCCTGTGCCTCTCCGTCGCAGGGCGTGTTTCTTTTCAGGGGTAGTTATTTTACAAAGGCCTTTAAATCATAACTGTCGATCGAAACCACAGACGTCAGTTATTCCGGGAATATTATTATCCAGGCAGAAGAGTCATCTTGAGTATGTGTGTGTTACCACGCCACCGATGAACTTCCTGCTCTTGCTTCCCAGGCGCCGATTATTCCTGTTCAATACATGTTACTCCTTATGGCCATCCATCCATAAGCATTCGTTCATTCCGGTTTGACAATTCCCTTCGTCAAGGTGAGCGGTGCAGACACAAGAACGGCGGCGTATTAAACGCCGCCGTCCGTGTTTTCATGGGTCACGAAAAGTTTTCGAAGCTCATGTCAGGCGCTGACCCGGCGCCCGACTTGAACCACGCTTCAATAGCTTTCGCGCACCTTTTCCAGCGGGATCAAAGTACGTCAAAGCGGTCGAGGTTCATCACCTTGGTCCATGCATCAACAAAGTCAGTGACAAACATTGCTTGACCATCATCAGCTGCATAGACTTCTGCGACAGCGCGCAGCTCGGAGTTGGACCCGAAGATCAGATCGACGGGGGTTGCCGTCCACTTGACCTTGCCCGTGCCGCGATCACGCCCCTCGTAAACGCCTTCAGACTTCGCAGACTTCGACCATTTCGTGGACATGTCGAGCAGGTTCACGAAGAAATCGTTGTTCAACGTACCCGGCTGGTCGGTGAAGACACCGTGTGCAGCCTGTCCGGTATTGGCGTTCAGCGCTCGCATACCGCCAACCAGGGCCGTCATTTCCGGAACAGTCAGGGTCAGCAAGTCTGCCCGATCGACCAGCATTTCCGCCGGCGACCTGGCATTACCTTTTGCGAAGTAGTTGCGAAACCCGTCCGCAGTCGGTTCGAGCACAGCAAACGACTTCACATCCGTCTGTTTTTGCGAGGCATCGGCGCGGCCCGGCGTGAAAGATACCGTCACGTCGTGTCCGGCCTTCTTTGCGGCCTGCTCTACGGCGGCAGAACCACCCAGGACAATCACATCGGCGAGCGAGACCTTCTTTCCACCCGATTGCGCTTTATTGAAGTCTTTCTGAACTTTTCCGAGCTTTTTAAGTACCTTTGCCAGTTCATCCGGATTGTTGGCTGGCCAATCCTTCTGTGGCGCGAGGCGAACGCGTGCCCCGTTTGCCCCACCGCGCATATCGGTACCGCGATAGCTCGCTGCCGACGCCCAGGCGGTACGGACCAGCTCGGGGACAGTCAGGCCCGAATCAAGGATAGTGGACTTCAGCTTCGCGATGTCCTTGTCGTCAATCATCTTGTAGTCGACGGCAGGAACAGGATCCTGCCAGAGCAGTTCCTCGGCAGGAACCTCGGAACCCACATAGCGTGCACGCGGGCCCATGTCGCGGTGAATGAGTTTGAACCAGGCCTTGGCAAAGGCGAGATCAAATTCCTTCGGGTTATTCAGGAAGCGCTGTGAAATCTTGCGGAATTCCGGGTCTTTCTTCAGCGAAAGGTCCGTTGTGAACATGATAGGTGCATGCCGCTTCGACGCATCGTGGGCATCCGGCACCAGCGTTGCCGCGGTTTCGTCTTTCGGGATCCACTGCCCTGCACCTGCGGGGCTCTTCGTTTGCACCCACTCGAAGCGGAGCAGGTTATCCAGATACAGCATCGACCATGCGGTCGGCGTGGATGTCCAGGCGCCTTCCAATCCACTGGTAATCGTGTCACCGGCATTGCCCTTGCCACACTTGTTCATCCAGCCGAAGCCCTGCTCCTCGATGTCTGCGGCTGCGGGCTCCGGGCCCACGCAATCGGCCGGGCTCGCGGCACCATGGGCCTTACCGAAGGTATGCCCGCCGGCAATGAGCGCAACAATCTCCTCGTCATTCATGGCCATGTTACCGAACGTGGCGCGGATATCTTTTGCTGCCGCGATCGGGTCATGATTGCCGCCCGGCCCTTCCGGGTTCACGTAGATCAGGCCCATCTGGACCGCGGCCAGCGGGTTTTCCAGCTTTCTGTCGCCGCTATAACGCTTGTCATCGGCGAGCATCTTGTTCTCGGGTCCCCAATAGACCAGGTCAGGTTCCCAGTCGTCCTCGCGCCCGCCGGCAAAACCGAAGGTCTCGAAGCCCATGGATTCCATCGCGACGTTGCCCGTCAGCACGATCAAATCGGCCCACGAGACATTGCG
>CAJQNP010000028.1 GCA_905479705.1 uncultured Gammaproteobacteria bacterium | reverse complement strand
CACCTTCGGATCACCTTGCTCAAGGGCGATCACGGTATAGCGGCTCACGCTCAGCCGTCGTCTCACTTCCGCCTGGCTCATGCCGCGCTCCAGCCGGGCGGCCTTAATCACGGCGCCCAGCGTATTCAGTACGCTTAGCGTGCTGCTGGATAATGGAAGAGGCTCTTTTACCATAATATGTTTACTGTAAACAACACTAAAATAGATAGTGACTAATATAGTCAACATATCGGCTGATGTCCAGACGGGTTAAAGATCGGGGAAATCTTGATGGAATTCTTCGGTTTTTCAGGTGATTAAGCGTCCAGGCACCCAAACCAGACCTGCTTCGCTGCTTGCTTGTGGTTGTACATGCCTGAAAAAAACCAGACAACACTTGAATAGATTTAGCGTAGCTCCGACGTGAGACCTCGTGTCTGATGGTGCCTCCGACATGATCGCAAGGTTTGCAACGGAGGCACGACGTGAACGCAGAGGATTCAACGAAAGACGGGAGGTTCTACTTAAGCGTGGTGAAACCTGGTTTCCTTTCTCTCGATGGATCATAACTACTGATCGCTTTATCAAATGAATGTTTATCATATTTGATGCTTCCTTTACTCCAATCTCTGAGTAGGTTTTCATCAACACCTTGCGATAGTCCAGAGAAAAGAACAGATATCCAGTCTGTCTTGGTCACAGGAATATGAACAGTTCTGTTCTTAAGAGAAATATGATCCCATTCCATCCCAAGTATTTCGCCCCGTCTCATTGCAGTCTCAAGTGCAAACTCCATTATTGTTCTGACCGTAGGTGTTCTATGGAGGGAGGCGAGTAGGGTGGCTTCTTCTTCCTTAGATAGTCTTCTATCCCTTCCAGCAGAGGGCAGGGGTAATCTGATCTGGGAGACAGGATTGCCATTGGGTAGGTCAACACCCCAGTCTTTAACTGTGGCTGTAAGGACTCTTGAAAGTAACCCCAGCTCCTTCCTAACTGATCCAGATTTAACAGAATTAAGTCTGGTATCCCTGTATTCAGCCAATATGTGGGGTTTAAGGTCAGCCAGATAATATTTACCTAGCTCGGCTTTCAGAGTCTTAATCCTAGACTTATCTGTATCACCACTTTTCTTGGTTGGTAAAACTTCTTTACTGAATCTATCCAGAACCTCTTTGACTGTGGTTGTTTGAGCAGCTGATATATCCAAGTATATATATCGGTCTATCTCGCTTTCCACCTTCTTAGCCCATGCAATGGCAGTAGATCGAGTTCTAAAAGATTTGGTTATTGGTGGATAACCTTTTTTCCTGATTTGTACATGGTAAGAGCCAGCAGTACGCTTACGGATAGTAGCCATTTGAAAAAGCCTCATTGAGAGGACAAGCGACCAGTTGTAACTGTTCACTGTGCCCTGAGTGTGCCAATGAGGACTTCTAAGAATTGGAAAGGTAGCTAACTATTTGAATTAATTGGTGGGCGATGCTGGGATTGAACCAGCGACCCCTGCCGTGTGAAGGCAGTGCTCTCCCGCTGAGCTAATCGCCCGATATGTTATAGACAGCGAGCATATTGATTTCCCCTTATCGGGTCAACATGCCAACCAGTCTTGCGCGTGCGCCGGACCTGTCGCATGGTCTATCTGTTCACATTTATCAGTGATATGGGCATGATTGGTACGTTGTGATCGTTCTCTTCAACAAACCCTTCCGTGTGCTTTCACAGTTTACGACCGAGGGAGACAAACCCGTACTGGCGGATTACATTGCTATTCCCGGTGTGTATTGCGCCGGCCGTCTTGACTATGACAGCGAGGGGTTGCTGGTCCTGACGGATGACGGCAGGCTGCAGCAGCGCATTGCCAATCCAAAATATGGCAAACGTAAGGGATACTGGGTGCAGGTTGAGGGTGAGCCGACCGAGTCTGATCTGGACAGGCTGCGGGCGGGAGTCACCCTGAAGGATGGCAAGACGCTGCCGGCTGGTGTCGAGCTGATTTCAGAACCGAATATCTGGCCGCGCGATCCCCCGGTTCGTGTACGCAAGGCGATTCCCACCCGTTGGCTGGACCTGGAAATCACCGAGGGTCGCAATCGTCAGGTCAGGCGCATGACGGCGCACATCGGGTTTCCTACGCTGCGGCTGATTCGCTACCGGGTGGGTGACTGGGAACTGGGCGATTTACCGGTTGGTGAGTTCAAGGCGCTGCGCTGAACTTCAGGTAGCCTGTAATGTTAACAATATATAATATTGAAATATATAACTTAAATTACAATTTTTTATCTTTAGCTTTATTTTTCGGATTTCCTCAAGAACTGTGACGCAGTGCCGATATCAGGTGAGGGCGATATGAAGGATGGGGCGACCGTGTAGCCAGGGATACTTAATGGACAGACAACATGGATTCACACTTATTGAGTTGATGATCGTGATCGCGATCATCGGCATCCTTGCCGCGATTGCGATTCCTGCTTACCAGGATTACACCATTCGTACCAAGGTCTCGGAAGGTCTGGATCTTGCCCAGATCGCAAAGCTCGCCGTAGCCGAGACGTATAACGCAACAGGCGGATATCCCGTCACAGACCCCGCAAATGCCAGTTATGGAATCCCCTCGGCCAGCGAAATTGGCGGTCTTTTTGTCTCCAGCATCTCCGCGGCACCGACGACTGGTATTATCTCGATCGAATACAAGCAAATCTCGGCTGGCAAGGTGGATGCAGGCGATACTATCCTGCTGACCCCTGATGACAGTCTGCCCGGTTCGCTGCAGTGGAGCTGTGACGGTAACGATGTGCCAGCCAAGTATGTGCCGGCAAACTGCCGCTAGCATCACAACGGAATCTCAGGAATATTTCAGGCCCGGACACATTGTCCGGGCCTTTTCATGTTCTCATGAACGCTCTGCTAGAATACGCAGTTTGCTGTGTAACTGGCGGAAACGAAAACGGTTTATAACACGGGATACTCTGAATGCTTGACCTGAAGAATACGAAAATTGGCATTATCGGGCTTGGCTATGTCGGCCTGCCGCTGGCCGTTGAATTCGGCAAGCAGTATCCGACCGTCGGGCTTGATCTCAAGAAGGACAGGGTTGACGAGCTGTCCGCAGGCAGTGACAACACGCTTGAAGTGACCAGTGAGGAACTGGCCGAGGCCAGGCAGCTGGATTTTTCCTCGTCACCCGAGGTACTCGCCGATTGCAATGTCTATATTGTTACCGTGCCAACACCTATCGACAGTCATAACCAGCCGGACCTTTCTTATCTCAAGGGTGCCAGCGAATCGGTCGGTGGACTGGTAAAGATCGGTGATGTTGTTATTTTCGAGTCAACCGTATTCCCGGGTGCGACCGAAGAAGTGTGTATACCGGTAATAGAAGAAGTATCCGGACTTGAATATAACCGGGATTTTTTTGCCGGTTACAGTCCGGAACGCATTAACCCGGGCGACAAGGAACACCGTGTCAGTAATATCCTGAAGGTAACGGCAGGCTCAACCCCCGAGGTCGGCGACTATGTCGACGCCCTCTACGCCAGCATCATCACGGCCGGTACCCATCGCGCCAGCAGTATCCGCGTTGCAGAGGCATCCAAGGTCATTGAGAACACCCAGCGCGATCTGAACATTGCCCTGATCAACGAACTCGCACTGATATGCAACCAGCTTGGTATCGATACCGAGGAAGTGCTGGTCGCCGCGGGTACCAAGTGGAATTTCCTGCCGTTTCGTCCCGGCCTCGTCGGTGGTCACTGCATTGGTGTCGACCCGTATTACCTGACGCACAAGGCGCAGGAAGTGAGTTATCACCCTGAAGTCATCCTGGCCGGTCGACGCTTGAATGATGATATGGGTAAATACATCACCGAGCAGGTGGTCCGGCTCATGATGGACAACAAGATCCAGGTGTCCGGTTCGCGGGTGCTGGTAATGGGGCTGACCTTCAAGGAAAACTGTCCTGACCTGCGAAACTCGCGTGTCATTGATATCGTAAATGCGCTGAAGAAATACAGCGTGCAGGTCGACGTGCACGACCCGATGGTTGAGCCCGACAAGGCCCGCGCGGAATACGGCATGGACATGCTGGCGGAACCGCAGGCCGGCCAGTACGATGCCGTGATTGTTGCCGTGGCGCATGACCAGTTCCGGGAGACGGGCGCTGCAGGCATCAGGGCCTACTGCAAACCGGACGGTGTTTTATATGATGTAAAATACCTGCTGCCCGCAACTGAAGTCGACGGGCGGTTGTAACGGGCCGCCTCTCATTTCCGGAGAATCGATTCTATGAAAGTCCTGGTAACCGGCTCGGCCGGCTTTATTGGCTCGGCCCTGTCGCTGCGATTGCTTGAGCGTGGCGACGAGGTCATTGGTATCGATTGCCTTAATGATTACTACGACGTTGCCCTGAAAGAGGCGCGCCTTGAACGTACCACGGCCCACACCGGCTTCACCGAGCTGCGGGTCAGTATCGATGACCGCGACGTGATGGCGGATATCTTTCGTACGCATCGACCGCAACGCGTGGTCAATCTTGCAGCACAGGCAGGTGTGCGCTACTCGCTGGAAAATCCGCTGGCGTACGTGGATACCAACCTGCTGGGTTTTGCCAACATACTGGAAGGCTGTCGGCACAACGATGTCGAGCATCTGGTTTATGCCTCCAGCAGCTCGGTGTACGGATCAAATACCAACATGCCGTTTTCCGTGCATGACAACGTGGATCACCCGGTGAGCCTGTACGCGGCAAGTAAAAAGGCCAACGAGTTGATGGCGCATACCTACAGTCATCTCTACCGTATTCCCACGACTGGCCTGCGTTTCTTTACCGTGTACGGTCCGTGGGGCAGGCCGGATATGGCATATTTCAAGTTCACGCAGAATATCCTTGCCGGCAAACCGATTGACGTCTTCAATAACGGTAATCACCAGCGCGACTTCACCTATATCGATGACATCGTGGAAGGCGTGGTGCGTGTTCTCGACAAGCTTCCCGAACCCAATCCGGAGTGGAGCGGCGATGCACCGGATTCGGCTACCAGCACGGCGCCATATCGCCTGTACAATATCGGTAACAATAATCCCGTCGAGCTGATGCACTATATTGAAGTGCTGGAAGACTGCCTCGGTAAAAAGGCAGTGAAGAACATGCTGCCGATGCAGCCGGGTGATGTGCAGGCAACCTATGCCGATGTGAGCGAGCTCGTCAAGGCCATCGACTACAAGCCGGCGTTGTCGGTCGAAGAGGGCATGTCCCGCTTCGTTGACTGGTACATGGATTACTACAAGCCCTGAGTGGCGGATGCGCCCTTAACTACCTTATAGATACTGGTAGAATAGGGCTGCAAGTAATTGTTAAAATAAGCAATAATTATTCACATTCTTCGAGTGGTCGTTTCTGATGCAGGAAAACAGTTGTGGCGGTGAACCGTTTGCCTTGCGTGTCATCGGTGACACCATGGCCCCCGAGTTCATGGACGGTGCCATCATCGTCATCGATCCGTCCGGTGTCGTGAAAGACGGTTCTTACGTGCTGGCTCGCCACAATGACGAGTATATCTTTCGCCAGTTGATATTCGGTGAGGGTGTGTATTACCTGAAGACGCTGGCAGACGGGCATGAGCCGATCGAGATTCCCGACCTGGTGGCTGTCGAGGGTGTCATTATTCAGCAGGGTGCGCGCCGCAAGGCCGATCGAAAGCACTATTCCTGAACCGCGAGGCCGACTGTCGAATGTGGTGTGGGTGCGACTTGCAGGCGCGATCGCGGCCACCAGCCGCTCCGGCAGGTTGATCTTACCTGGGCGACAACTGGTCGGGACGCAGGTGTGTCGTGAAGTATTCGTCTGCCTGGTCTATGTTCACCGTAATCCCGGCCGCATCAACCAGCTCCAGTTCGTAGTCATTCCAGCCGCGCAACCCCGTCTTCAGTGAGGCGACCTTGTTGTAGCCCATTATTTGCATGGTGACAGCGGCCAGTACGCTGCGATTGCCGGAGCGACATATAATGACGACTTCGCGGTCGCGTGCCTCGACGAGTTCCCTGACCGTCTCTTCATAGTCATACTCGCAGGCTGATTCCAGAATGCCGCGGGGTACATTCAGGGAGCCCGCAATGCTCATGGCAGAGAATTCACTCTCCTCGCGAATATCGAGGAGCATGGGCGCCTCGCCTTTATCCAGGCGCTCCTCGACATCCCACGGAAATACTTCCTGTACAGCATCAAGTTGTTCGTTAACGAGCTGCGCAAAGGTCTTCATGGCGATTCTCAGCCGGCATTACCCGAATCACTACCGCGGCTGGATGTGCGCAGGCCCTGCTCAACGGCGATGACCGCTGCCTCAACCCGCGAGTGCACGCCGAGTTTCCGCAGGATCGATTTCACATGCAGCTTGACGGTGCCGTCGGAGATACCAAGGTTGCGCGCGATAACCTTGTTGCTCTGACCCTCGGCAAGCAGTGCAAGTATCTCGTTCTCGCGCGGCGTCAACTTGGTAAACGGGCTTTCTTCCTCGGGTGCGATGCTGTCGCCCTGTACAACCCGGGCGAGGACGGGTGCCAGGTCAGGTGCAACCACGGTCTTCCCGGCAACGATATCGCGCAGGGCCAGTACCAGCTGGTCCGGTTCCATGTCCTTTAGCAGGTAACCCTGTGCGCCACTGCGCAGTGATTCCACCAGGTCGCGTTCGTCACTGCTGGTGGTTAGCATCGCGACCGGGTTGGTAAAGCCGTTTTTACGCAACTGGCGCAGGACATCCATGCCATCCATCTCGGGCATGCGCATGTCCAGCAACACGACATCCGGTTCCAGTTCGGTAGCAAGTCGCAGGCCCTCGGGACCATTGCCGACCGCTGCGACGATGTTAATGTCGCGGCGGCTCAGCAGTCCTTCAAGACCCTCGCGAAACAGGGTATGGTCATCAACAAGCAGAATATTCAGGCTCATGTCGGTTTGTTTTTCGTCTCGGTTTGGTTGAGTTCAAGGACAATGCGCGTTCCTTCGCCGGGCTCGCTTTCCACGCGCAGTTTACCGCCAAGACGCGAAGCACGTTCACGCATGATGGTCAGCCCGATGTGTTCACCCGGGGTACCGTAAACCTTCTCGTTGATGCCGATACCATCATCCTCGATGAGGATGTGACATTTTTCCTCGATGCCGTCTTTCAGCATAAGGCGGACTGTCTTGGCCTGGCTGTGCTTTCTGATGTTCCAGAGCGCTTCCTGGATTATACGCAGTATCTGGGTTTCGTCTTCACGGCAAAGTGACGTGCCTGACCATTCCTTCTGCAGGTAGGTCTTGATGCCCGTGTCATTGCGGAACTGGCTGACGATCTTTTCAATGGCGTCAACCAGGTTCTGGTTATAGGCAGGCGCGCGAAAGTTGGCAATCAGCTCGCGTAATTCCGTATTGGCTTCGTCCAGACTGTTTTCGATCTGTTCAAGTTGTTGCCACGTGGTTGATTCATCTCCCTGGTGAAGGGTTTCATCAAGTACGCGCACCTGGAAGCGCAGACTGGCGAGTGACTGCGCCAGTGAGTCATGCAGCTCGTGTGCGATACGGGTGCGTTCATCCTTGATGATATGTTGCTGGCTGCGCTCCTCGTTGTGGGATTTCTCGATTGCGACACTGAGGTGGTGCGCAATGCTGGTCAGCAGCGGCTTGATGTTGTCGATGGATTCGGCCAGCGAGGTATCGGGAAACAGGTTGATGACACCGGTGACAAGGCCGCGGTAACGCATTGGTACAGCGACCATGCCGATCTCGCTACTGTCGAAAAATCGCCTGCCGGCTATCTTCTCGCATTTCACCAGGTCGGTTTCAACCCAGATTTTTCCTTCGGTCAAGGCGCGTTCATACAGGCAGCGGCGTACGCCCGCGCGGTCCGGGATGAGCAGTGTTTCATCAATGCCACTGCTGGCAGACAGTTCCATGTTTCCGTTGTCCTGCATGACCCAGATGGCCGCACCCTGTGACTTGGTGACTCGCTTCAGGGTGTACATGAAGCGGGTGAGCAGATCATCCAGCCCGTGTGCCGTGTTGATGCTGGAAACAACCTCGTAGAGAATCTGCAGCGACTTTTCCTCGAGGTCCTTTTCACTGGATCTTGCTGCAGCAATGTCTACTGTGGGTTGGCTGGCCATGTGGATAGTGCCCGTCAGGCGGGCGGTGAGTAATTCTTGTCGTTTGGATTCATGAAAATGAACTGCCAGTTGTCAGCTTCGAGCTCGACGAAGTCCAGCGTGGTACCTTCCAGCAGCGCCTGGCTGTTCTCGGCAACAACGACATCTATCTCACCGGCCCTGATATGAATGTCACCCTCGAGCTCGGTGTCATCAAAGCCCATGCCATAATGAATCGTGCCATCCTCGTTGCGTTTCGCAGCAATGCGCATGGACAGCCCGTCCATGTTGCCTTCGGCGGCTGAAAAACGAATCCTCTCGGCGGCGGCCGGGGTGATGGTAATCATGGTAACTCCTTGAAAGAATTAAAGCTATTATAGTGTGAGTTAATGGATTTGTCTCAACCACGCATTTGCCGGGCGAATTCAACGAAGCGCCGTGCCCAGTGGTGCTGTTCTGTATCACGCATGTGGCTGTAACAGGCAAGCAGGTTGTTGATCACGATGCCATCATGCTTGCCGTCGACACCGCTACCGCGTAGCACCTCGTAGGCGTAGGTCAGCGGTTCACTGATATTTTCCAGCGCGGAATAATGAAACTCATGAGCGGCAAATTCGCCCTCGGGATGCTGGCTCGGCCATGGCGCCCCGGCGGTTTCACGCAGGCGCACATATCCGCGTCCCTGGGGGCGCGCATGCATCACGGCATCGCCCGGTATCACGCCGACCATGTCAGCCCGGTTGCCATTCCAGCTGAGGCTGCGTGACAGGTACATCAGCCCACCACATTCCGCGTAGGCCGGCAGTCCCGCCGCAATGGCGGAATGAATGGCGGCCCTTAATGACGCGTTGGCCTCCAGTGTGTGCAGGTAGCTCTCGGGAAATCCGCCACCGATGAACAGTCCGTCGATTTCGGGCAGCGTGGCGTCAGTCAGGGTGTTGAAATACACCAGCTCGGCACCGGCCTCCTGCAGTGCCGCGATGTCGTCCGGGTAGTAGAAACCGAACGCCGCATCATGGGCAATGCCGATACGGACCGCTGCGCTGTCGTGTTGTGGTACAGGCTCTGGCGCCTTGAAGCTTATCGGTTCCTGACCGGCCTGGGCCAGTAACCGGTCTATATCAACCTGCTCCCTGATCAGGTCGCGAATGGTCCCGATCTTCTTATCGGCCGTGGCAGCCTCGTTGCTGGGGATCAGGCCGAGATGGCGTTCATCGATAACCAGTGCGGGATCGCGATGTACGCCCCCGATGACCGGGACATCGGTGTAATGCTCGATCACCGCACGCAACTTGGCCTCATGACGACTGCCACCCAGCTGGTTGAGGATGACACCAGCGATGCTGACGTCGGGGTCGAATGACTGGTAGCCCAGGATCAACGGCGCGATGCCGCGTGTCATGCCACGTGCATCGAGCACCAGGATGACGGGGGTGCGGGTGAGGGTGGCGAGTGCGGCATTACTGTTGCTGCCCTCGAGGTCGAGTCCGTCATAGAGGCCCTTGTTGCCCTCGATGAGTGCGATGTCGGCATCGCTGCTGTAGTGACCGACGGCCGTCAGGATTTCTTCCTGCGACATGCAGTAGAAGTCGAGGTTGTGGCAGGGCCGGCCGGCGGCCTGGCCGAGCCACATCGGGTCAATATAGTCCGGGCCTTTCTTGAAGGGTTGTACGGCAAGCCCGCGTTCAGCCAGTGCTGCACACAAACCCAGGGAGACAGTCGTCTTCCCGGAGGATTTGTGTGCTGCCGATATCAGCAGTCTGGACATGGCGGGTCGCGGTCAGGTGCAGCCTGACAAAACAGCACCGGTTTACGCGGTGGCTTCAGCTTCCCTGGCCGGGTAGTGAGGATCAACGGCCTCGTCAGCAAGGCTGGACGGCAGGAAGCGCAGCACCCGGACGCCGACAAAGGTCGCGGCCAGGGCAATGGCAACACCGCCGATACCGAGGATGATTTCCGGCAGGCTCGGCGTGTAGGAACCCACCACGCCGTCATAGAAAGCACTGCTGACTTCCTTGCCCGGAAACATCTCCATCGGGAAGGCCTGGCCGCCAATGATGATGACGTACATCTGCGCCAGTCCGCCAATAATGACCAGTAACGATGCGATTCCAATCCAGCCGCGGGACTGACCGGTAGACGGGCCGTACAGCAGTGCCAGCGGGACCAGGCTGCCAAGGCCGACCTGCACAATCCAGAACAGGCTGGTGTAGATACCGCCGTTCAGCAGGATGAATTCTTCCACACCGTGATCGCGGGTGATGTACAGGTTGGTCAGGTGATAGGCCAGAACGAAGTACAGAACAGAACCCACGAACACGCCCAGCAGGTTTTTCAGCTTGAACAGGATACTGTCACCGAGCGGGCGATCAGACCAGTTGTACAGGCCCATGAGGACCAGGATGAAGATCGCCAGGCCGAAAGAGAATGACATGACGATGAACATCGGCGCCATGATGGCCGTGTCATAGGCGGATCGGGCGACCAGGAATCCGAAGATGGAACCGGTACCGGTAGTCAGTATCAGGCGCCAGATAAAGGCACTGAACCCCGCGACCTTGGTGAACCTGTTCATCTTGCGTTCCATCATCATCCACAGGTAAATGCCGACGACGACCATGAAACCGGTATACAGGATGATGTTCCAGGCGAATATGGACTTGAAGTTGTAGTAGGTCATGGCCACGATGAGGCGGTCAGGACGGCCCAGGTCGAGCACCAGCACGGCAAGTCCACCGACCAGCAGGGCGATGGCAAGCAGGCCCGACAGTCGCGCCAGAGGTTTATAGGCGGTTTTCTGGAACACGGAGCTGATGGAGGCAACGTTCAGCGCGCCGGACGCCGCGACAATCAGGAACACCGCGAACACGTGTGGCATACCCCAGACTATCTGGTTGTTCATGCCGGTCACCCAGTGGCCGTTGTGCTCCATGTACCAGGCAGAACCGAGTGCGGCCAGTACAAACAGGCCGAAGAAACCCAGCACCATGTAAAACGGCTTGCCGCCGCTAATTTCCTTGAATTCCTGTTGCTTCATCAGATCCCCCGGTAACGCACGCCGGTGTTGAGGTCCAGATCAGCACGGATCTGGCGGCTGCTGTAGCGTTCCAGCTGTTGAGAAATTTCACTATCAGGGTCGTTCATGTCGCCGAAGGTCATGGCGTTGTGGTCCTCGGCTGTGCAGGCTTCAACACAGGCCGGGGTGATGCCTTCATCAACACGGTGTACGCAGAAGGTGCAGGACTCGACTGTTCCCTTGCCGCGAGGCGAGTAGGGCATCTGGTCCTGCAGCTTTTCGTGGACAAACGAGCGCGCCTTGTACGGGCAGGCCATCATGCAGTAGCGGCAGCCAATGCAGATGTGCTTGTCGACCAGCACGATGCCGTCTTCACGCTTGAATGAGGCACCCGTCGGGCATACGTCCACGCAGGGCGGGTGTTCGCAGTGCTGGCACAGCAGCGGCAGTGACTGCACATTACCTGTCTGCTTGTCCTTCAGGGTGACCGTGCGTATCCACTGGGCATCCGTACCCGGACGGTCAAAGCCGCCCAGGTTGTGTTCTTCATTACACGCGCTGACACAGTCGTTACAGCCATTGTCGCACTTGTTGGTGTCGATCAGCATGCCCCAGCGCACCTCGCTGGTGACGGCCTGGTCGGCCGGCCGGGCATTGGCCACCTCTGTCAGCATCACGCCCGGTGCCACGGCAAGACCGGCAGCCGCTGATGCGGTACCACTCAGGAAGCGGCGACGGTAGATGTCGATATTCGATTCTTCACTCATTGCCAGTGCCCTCGTTGGCCATCACCTGCGGCTGTTCCCGGGTTACTTCAGCGGCGTCAGCTGACGTGTGTGCATGGCCATTGTTGATGCTGGACCGGTGCTGGTACCCGCTGGACTTGAGCGGACGGTCTGCATGACACTGGAAACAGTCGATACTGACACTGGCATAGGTATGACAGCTGTTACAGAAATGCTCCTCGCTTTCATACCTGGGCGCATCCGGCGCGTCGCTGACGTGGCAGTTGATGCACTCCACCAGGCTGTACTGCTTGGTGCGGATACCTTCATGCACGGTTACATCACGCTGATCCAGGATGTATTCCATGTGATTGATACGCATCTCGTCCGTCGGCTCGACACAGCCCTGTGCGTCACTGAAACGGCGTTGGGCCTCGGGGATGTAGAAGCTGCCGGAGTTTTCATCCGCTGCGGCATCTCCAGCCATGACAGGTGCGCCGGCACCCAGCAACAGGCCGAGGATCAGGGTAATGAAACTGTAGTTAGTCATGTGTAAAAGTCGCGGTTAGTGATCGCCCATGGCCATGTCGATGTAGCCGGTCGGGCAGACATCGGAACAGATGTGGCAGCCGATACACTTGTCATAGTCGGTGTCAACATAGCGGCCGGTGGTGTACTGGTCCTTCTTGACC
>CAJQNP010000027.1 GCA_905479705.1 uncultured Gammaproteobacteria bacterium | reverse complement strand
AGCAGGGGGGTATCGCCGCTGTGCTGGTCACTCATGCGCACGAGCGCCAGCACGGCACCGCGGGTGCCCATACTGTGGCTGACGATGTCGACTCGGCCTGCACCGAAGGATTGGATCAGGCGTTCCAGGGTGTGCTTGATGTAGGCGACGCTCCAGTAGATATCCGACTCGTCATGGGTGTAATTCGTGACCGTGTCATCCGATGGCCAGCTAAACAGCAGGAAGCGACTCGCCAGCTGAAGATTTTCCTGGAACAATGCCGCCCGGCTGCAGCCCTTTTCGAAGCCAATGTTGTAGCCGTGCACATAGAGCAGCGGATGGTCAATAACCGGGTTTTCCGCCGGCTTGCGCCAGAAATCATTGCCGCTGACCTCGACGACAGATTCGAGCGTCATCTTCCCCGAGGGAATATAGAATGGCATGTGGTTGGCGATCGGCTCCAGCAGCGGGATGGGTGTCCAGGTGACGTCGCAGTAGCCGGTATGGACCGAATTCCTTTCACCGCCAAAATAGTCGCTGGCTGCCGGGCTGCCGGTCTTGTTACGCAGCGTGATGAAGGGTACGGAGCGCCGAATGACGTCGCCGCTGGCCGTTTCCACCGCTATGGCGGGCGATTCTTCTGCCGGCAGTTGTTCGTCATCCCCGGGGCTGCAGGCCACAAGCAGCAGGCAGGCGGCTGCAGCCACCAGGCCTGTGGGGAGACGAGCGTGCGCCCGGCGCCTGCTCGGAACATGACCTGGATGTAAAACCATGACGTTAATTGTACGTGGTTACAACTACAGGGGAACCTTGTTCGAAATGATTTTGCCGGTTGTGAGTATATCTTTCACGTCGACCGGGGCAGGCACCCGGGGTGCATGGTATAGATGCGCAGATATTCTGTGAAGGTGACAATCCGGTTCTGCTGTGGACTGGTAGCAGGGAGGGTGAGAAGATAACTTTTTGCTTATTGGGGACTTCCGGAAGCAGTCCGGCTGCTGGTGTGTTCCAGGCTTGCATGGAAGGTGTATGAAACGTTACAGATTGTTACTGCTGGTGCCGCTTCTGCTGTTCCTGGCAGGCTGCACCTCGAGCGGCAGGATTACCAATACGCCGATTGAGGCGCCATTGACCACGTACGAGCGGCAAATCACTACCGGTCTGGAAGGCCAGCGCAGGGATGATGCTTTTTTCTATATCGCCATGTCAGGCGGGGGCACACGGGCGGCAGCATTTTCCTATGGCGTACTGCAGGAACTCAGGGACACGACCTATACACGTGATGGCAAGGAAGAACGCCTGCTTGACGAAATTGACTATATCAGTTCCGTGTCCGGCGGCAGTTTTACGGCCGCCTACTACAGCCTTTTTGGCGACCGGATTTTTGAGGACTACGAAACAGTATTTCTGCGCCAGAATGTTCAGAAGACCCTGATAGGCAGTATCCTGAATCCGTTCAACTGGCTGCGCGGACTGTTCACCGGCTTCAACCGGACAGAGACTGCCATTGACTACTATGACAGGAACATATTCGAAGGCAGTACCTTCAATGATGTGTTTGCTCATGATGGGCCTTACCTGGCAATCAATGCATCTGACCTTGGCATTGGCGGCCGTTTTGCTTTCACGCAGGAGCGCTTCAACCTGTTGTGTTCTGACCTGGGGCCGTTCAAGGTGGCGCGTGCGGTGGCTGCTTCTTCAGCCGTACCGGTGGTGTTCGCACCGGTTACATTGCAAAACCATGACACCTGTGATTACACGTTGCCTGACGTGCTTAAAATTGATGCAGAAAATAGCGATAAAAACCCCAGAATCAGCGCCGCGATCAAGGATCTTGATTCGTACCAGGATAAGAACGACCGTCCCTATATTCACCTGGTCGATGGTGGCATTACCGATAATCTCGGCATCCGTGCACTGTATGACAGGGTGGAACTAATGGGAGGTGCCCGGGAAGTAGCCAGAACCCTGGACCGCAGCCCGAAGTACGTTGTCCTTGTTATTATCAATGCGGCGACCAACACGAAAAATCCGATCGACAGCAGCAGGGACACGCCTTCAACCGCGCAAGTGATGTCGGCGGTCTCCAGCACCCAGATAGGGGGGTATACACTTGAATCACTGTCGCTTCTCGAAGAATCCTTCTATGAATGGACCGCCGAACTCTCGACCCCGGAAAAACCCGTGACACCCTTTTTTATCAAGCTGGACTTCGAGAATATCGCTAACATCAGGCAGCGAAAATTCCTGAACAATATGGCAACCAGCTTTTCATTGCCGGATGACGAGGTCGATACGCTCATCAAGGCCGGCAGGACCCTGCTGCGCGAAGCCCCGGATTACCAGAAACTGGTCCGCATTATCAGGAAATAACAGAGCCAGCAGCACACCGGGTAATTCTTGAATACAATAACAGACATACTGGCGTTCCTTCGCCAGCAACGCCTGCCACCGTCCTATGAGGAAACTGTCAACACATGGTACCTGCCGCTTGCCGGGCGATTGGCCGGGCATCACGCCGGGGCAGGTCGTCCGCTACTGGTCGGATTGAACGGCAGCCAGGGATCAGGGAAGAGCACCCTTGCTGCGCTACTGGTACAGCTGCTTGCAGATGTCCATGGCCTCCGGGCAATCGATCTTTCCATCGATGATTTCTACCTGTCACGCAGGTCACGACAGGCGCTGGCCAGCCAGGTACACTCGCTGCTTGCGACCCGGGGCGTACCCGGTACCCATGACGTTTCCCTGTTGCTGGAAACACTGCAACAACTGACACAGGGCACTACGACGGTAGCAGTCCCGCGCTTTGACAAGGCCAGTGATGATCGCTGCCCCGAGTCCGAATGGCTGGCGGTGTCTGCTCCGGTTGACGTGGTGATTATCGAGGGTTGGTGCCTGGGTGTGCCGGCACAACGCGGGGAGGCGCTCCACAGGCCGGTTAATGACCTGGAAGCCGCCGAAGACCCGGATGGTCGCTGGCGCCGTTACATTAACCGGCAAATCCATGGACAGTACCAGGCCCTCTATGACCTGGTGGACATCTGGATCATGTTGCAGGCGCCTTCGTTTGAATGCGTCTATAAATGGCGCAGCGAACAGGAAAACAAGCTTGCAGACGATGTCCTTGAACAGGGCAAGGATGTTTACAGGGATACGCAGGTCATGACTGACCAGCAGCTCAGCCGGTTTATCCAACACTACCAGCGCCTGACCGAGCATGCACTGGCGGAGTTGCCGGGTCAGGTTCATTACCTGTTTCGGCTGGACGATGACCGCAGGATCATCGCCCTGGAGAGGCCGAGGCCGGTCAGCCTCTGATCGTGGGAGTGGTCAGTTTTACCAGGAATGGAACGGCAGGACACAGAATAAAGGGTATGTCGTCATACCCGCGAAAGCGGGTATCCAGCGCGGGAATGGCGGGTAAGTGGGACAGCAATGGTTGTTGTTAATGTTCCAGCTTGATCGCCTTGAACCAGTCCATGAATTCGCCCGTCTTTCTCGAATAGAGTTCATCGCCGAGTCGCAGGGCCTGCCCGAGCAGGTCAAGGCGCCGTGATTCGGCAAGGCTGTAGAGCAGCTCGATCCTTGCCGGATTCTCACGGGCACTCTCGATTGCAGGCAGGATATCAATCAGCTCTGCCAGGTCCTTGTCCTTGCCGAGCAGTTCGCACAGCTCTCCCAGCGCCCTGATCAAGGGGCTGAGCAGTTCCGGATTCCACTGGCTCATCAGGCGCAGCTGGTACCAGAGTGTCTTTACCTGTTTGCGGAATGCATTGCGCTTTTCCGTGGCTGCTGATTTCCGCAGGGCCCGCAGACTGCGGCGGCCCTTGTTATAGCTTGTTTCCAGGGAGGCAAGCAGGGTATCGAGCGAGAAATCGAACTGGTCCAGCTCGCCCAGCCGGATGGCGATGTGTTGCAGCTGGTCCTCGATCCCTGCTATGTCGATCGACTCCTGGTGTTGTCTCATGGCCGTCTCGTGGCGTCTGACCAGTTCCTCGCAAACGGGCGCCGTGGCCGAATCATCCAGAAAGGGTTTGAAGTGTTGCCTGACATGGTTCAGCGAGGCGAGCAGCGTGGCGCTGTCGCGCGTACCGTTCAGCTGCCGGGCAAAATCACGCAGGGCATGGTCGTTTTGCCTATAGGCCTTGCGGGTCATTCCGGGTGACAGCAGTTGTAGCAGTGCACGTAGTTTTTTGGTGTATTTACGCACCTCGTGGACAGCGATATCAGGTGTTTCTTCGTTGTCCGTCAATAGCTTGTAAGATCTATCCAGAAGTCTTCTTGCGATCCGGTCGATGCCCTTCGGCAGTGCCTCGTTTGCTTTCAGGTAATACTTCATGCGCCTTTTGCTACATCTTTTCCTGTTTGGGTGCGATCAAGCTGATCTGCGAGAGGACATTACTTTAATTAACACAGGCACAATAGTCGATGATGACCGGACAGATGGTTGGTTGGCTGTCCTGTATTATCCCTGGCAGCCAGATAGCTGTCTCGTATGCTTTAAGGGAGCAAGTGGTGCACAAGGGTTTATGAGGAATTCGAGAGAATCTGCTCGAAATGAAATATCACGGGCGCTGTTCTGGAGGTTGGTTCACTGCCGAACAACAGAAGCCTCCTGCGCATGAAATCACTGGAGAATGCCAGTGAAAAAGTGGGTATCAACTTTAATGGCCCTTACGAGTTCCGCGATTTCAGGATTTACAAGGGCAATGCCAACGCCGTGGAGCGTTTCGAGGATGTACGATTTGACGTTGTGCCATGCAAGGCCATGCTGGAGCATGACCAGTATTTCTGGAAATCCATAGCCGAGATCAAGCGCGTTGCCAAACCGGGCGGGCTGGTCATTATCGGCTTACCCGGTTACAAGCAGTTCAGGATCGACAGGTTCAAGAAGAGACTGGAAAAGGTACCCGGCATTCGCAAACTCAGTAACAGCCGGTTTTTCAACCTGCTATTTACCGGCACCGTGACTTTCAAGGTGCATTCTGCACCCGAAGACTACTACCGCTTCAGTCCGCAAGCGCTGAAAAA
>CAJQNP010000026.1 GCA_905479705.1 uncultured Gammaproteobacteria bacterium | reverse complement strand
CGAGCGGCGATTAAAATTAAATTTCGATAATGCATTGAAGATCACTACCTGTACACGCGCCCTCTTCGTTGTCACCTTGCCATCAGCATTGCGCATGAAACCGGCCTCCTCGGCACAGGTCTCAAGTGCTCTTAGCCCATTATGCGTCGGGCTCATTGAACCTACTGAATCCACCATCAGGCGCACATCGATCCCGCGCTGCACCGCGTTGCACAAGGCGCCGAGTATCGAATATCCGACCACGTCAGGCTTAAAGATGTAATACATCGCATCAATCGTATGCCGGGCATTTTCAATCAGCCATATCTTGGCCGCCAGGGATGTCAGTGAGTCATCATAGGTTGGCCCGATTGCCTTGGTCCTGGCCTCATTGATGGGTACGCGGGCCTGTTCACCGAGCTTAATGACATCAATCTTCACCTCCCGCGCTGGCAGCCAGGTTCGACTGTCATACAACTTGTTGACGTCGTCATCGATGACAGCATTTGCCGGTGGGCAACCAGGTAAATCCTGTGTTCCCGCAGGGCACTGCCGCACCTGCTGTGTGGCACAGCCAAACAGTTGCAGAAGTAATAGTGATACCAGAATTAGTCGCATGTAGCGCATAGTCATAACCTCAGTAAATTTCCACTCAAACATTTGCCACGAAATTCAGCAATGCTGCTCACGTATCATACCTTTACTGATAGGTATTTTGCGACTGGATTGTTAATTCAGCTTATTAATTATATCGATAACACGGTCTTCATAATCTGCTGGAAAATACCAGATGTGTGTACCACGTTTAGTTTCATGTTCAGCCAGGCCTCGGCTCGCCGGGCTGGCGTGTAATTCTATATTCAGCATGGCATCGTTGCTGACCCAGGGGCTCTCGTACCAGAATGCATGAGAGCCTTTATCAATACCGGGTACCGTAGCAGGATCAATGATTAGCACATCAAGCCTGTCTGTATTGGTTTGCGCTACAAGCCATTCAGCATCTGCAGTATTTATTTCATCCATGTCCGGGCGACCCAGGCGTGATTTCGCTGAAGCTTCATCTTGCCAGCTCGTGGTAGCCCTGGCACTGCGGTCTTCCTGTGCCATAGCCAGTACGGAGTCCTTCATGTTAATCGTTACCGTAACACTGTCGACAATGTCCTGGTAGCTTCGATATTGTTTCACCCAGTCATCAAAATCTGTATCAGGCGCAGCATAGTAGACAGTACCGATGCGTAAGCTGTCCCTGTAATTCTGGCGGTCGGGCTTACGGCTATCTTCACCAAGAATTGCAAGTGCCTCATTGACCAGCGTGGCGCCTGCACTATAGGCCAGTATATTGATCTTGCGTGCGCTGCTGTGCTGTGCCAGAAGGCGTAAATATCGCACGAAAGCTGGCACCGTCTGCTGGATGTTGTTGACGTCGGTAGCATAACGAAGGATGCTTTCTGCCGATGGCCACGAGAACATTAATACAACGGATTGACGGCCCGTAAAGTGGCGATACTGCGCTGCATGGGCAGCCGAGCGGTAAAAATTGTTGTTGGCTCCGTGAACATAAAGTGTAATTTCTTTCGATGGGCTTCTTTCAATGTATCGATTGAAGTCTCCCATCATCTTCGCCATCGTCGGAGACAGGGTTTCAAGGGAGTCTCCTGCGCCTAGCGCAGCGACTTCTCTTGCGTTAGCCAGAGTCAGCAGAACCTGGCCCTTATGCGCAGCATTGTTTGAGAGTTCACGTATTTCATCCCATGAATTATTGCCATCTCCTATCTGGATGGTGACAACTCCCATGCGCAGGTCATCATCAAAACTGCGGGTATAAAAGCGAGCTTCCCTGGCACCAATCGGCATCCTGTTGGTTGCATATCCGACCAGTATATTGCTGTCCTTTTCTTTTTCCGGGGTGCCAACAAAAGGGTCAGAAGCTCCCGTCGATATAGCAACAGGCGCCGGCATCAGGTAGACCCTTTGAGCAGCTGGTTGGCAGCCTGAAATAACAGCTGCCGCAAGCAGAGTGATGAAGTACAGCCAAATATTTTTACAGGCCCTGATTAAACAAAACATACTATCGCTTCTCTAAATGAATCGGTCACTATACTGTAAATGCAGCCAGCAGAGTGATTAATGATGGCGCACAGCCTGGTAGATAGGTTCCCCGCTACTTATATTAATTGCTGTCTATTTAGATTACATCTCCGCCCTCGCTGCTTATCCCGTATTAAACTTTTCCAGCTTTGCAACGAATAGCCAAACTTATAGGCTCAGGTACACGTCCTCACTCGGGATGGCATACAGTTTTCACGACCATCATCCAGCATCAGTCAGTAATTTCTGTCATCACCTTTCCGCGCGTGCCGCTTGGATACTTAACTCCCAGGTAAGCTGATATAGTAGGCGCCACGTCCACCGTTTCGACCCGCCTCGCGATGCGGCCGTTCTCGATTCCCGGCCCCATCCAGATCACCGGCACGTGGCTGTCGTAGGCCCAGGGCGAGCCATGCGAGCCAGTCACCGATAGTCCATCAAAATCCGCCACGAACCAGTGCGGTTCGAAAACCACGTAGATGTCGCCGGATCGATCCTCATTGAAGTTCGCTAATATCGCCTCAGTGACCGGTGTTTCCACTACGGCTCCTGTCCGCAGGTCGTGACTTGAGACGGCGTATGCGATGCCAGGGAGTTCCCGAAGCTCCTCGGCCACCCGTCGTGAAACCATGGCGAAGTCGAGGCCGCGTGCAGCGATTTCCTTGCGGTTCAGGTAGAGATAAGGCTGGAAGAACTGATCGACAAGTTCCTTGGCCACACCGAATTCCGCTTTCAAGGCCGCTATGCCTTCGCTTTTGTCGATGTCGTCGAAGTTAAAGTAGCTGCCGCCGATACCCAAAGAGTTCAGGTATGCTGGCGCTTCCGAGGCGCCGTGATCGGCCGAAAGGACAATTAGCGTCTGGTCAAGCCCCACCGTTTTGTCGATAAAGCTGAAGAGATCGGCCAGTGTGCGATCGAGCCGGTGCAGGTTGTCCTCGGATTCGAGGCTCGAAGCTCCAAAGAAATGACCGACATAGTCAGTTGAGGAGAAACTGATTGACAGGTAGTCCGTGACATCGTCCGTGCCGATGTTCTCCGAGGTGATCAAATCCCTGGCAAAATCGAGCACGATCTCGTCGCCGGCTGGAGACAAGGTCAACAGAGTGGTGAAGTAGTCACCGTCGGCCTTGCCGTAGGGATGCGGAAAGGTCCGTCCATAGCCCGGGAAGTCGACCTCCCATGCCTGATCGTCGGCATTGCCGAAGAGGTAAGCGTCCGGTTTTGCAAGAAGTTCCCATGACTTACCCGCGTAGGAGGTCGGGACGCCCCTGGCATTCCAGGCATCCACCCAGTCGGGATAGACGTCTTTATAGTAGGTGCTGGTGACCATCTGACCTCCGGACTTGGAGAACCAGTAGGCGGTGCCGGCATGCCCGGCCAGGGTGATCGCTCCGCGATCCTTTACAGAGACGCCAAAAACCTTGGCCTTTGGGCCGACTGACAGAGCAATCTCGTCTCCAATAGTGCTGGTCCGGATCGCACGTGGCGAGCGGCCTTGCGTCGAGGCAAGCTTTTGTGTCGGATCGATCTCAGTGCCCGCATCGACGCCGCCACCCTCTCCAAGCAGAGGATAGTCATCATCCTCGACATTGTAAGCCAGCTTGCCTGTCGCGCGGTCGAGCCAGACGTTGGCGACCATTCCGTGAACTGCAGGGTCGGTGCCCGTGGCAAGGGTCGCGTGGCCGACCACGGTTTCGGTGTTGGCATGACGATGATGCGCGTCAACATAGAACGCACCTTCATCGAGAAGTCGTTGGAAGCCGCCCTTGCCGTAACCCGCTGAGTAGCGGTCAATCAGGTCGCCGCGCAACTGGTCCACCGTGATCTGCAGCACCAGCCGTACTTTCCGATCGGCGGTCTGAGCCCAGGCTGTGCCTGACGCCAATACCGCTATTCCGATCGCAGCCGCTATTATCTTACGCATCTCTATCTCCTGTTTAAAGTACCGTGATTGAGTCGGTGATTCAGTTTCAAAATCTCTCCTTCACGGCTGTTTTTGTTTATTTATTCAGTTAACGTCGCTATTAACAAACTGGATTACAGCAGCAAAGCGGCGGCAACCCAGTCCGTGTTTAACTACTTGCCTGCTGGTTATACCTGTTTAAAAAGCCTGACAACGAATAGTAATATGACAGCGCCGGCTGTTGAAGTAATAATTGAGCCAAGTAGCCCTCCCGCAGTAATGCCAAGTAAGCCAAATACAAAGCCGCCAACGACTGCACCAATAATACCGATAACGATATTTCCAAGCAGACCAAAGCCTCCCCCTTTCATTAAAGTTCCAGCCAACCAGCCTGCTACGGCACCAATTGCCAAAAATATCACCAATCCTGTTACATCCATGATTTCACCTCTGTTGTTGTTAATTGCACTGTGTTTGTTC
>CAJQNP010000025.1 GCA_905479705.1 uncultured Gammaproteobacteria bacterium | reverse complement strand
TGTCTACAGCCTGGCAGGTCAACCTGGGTACACTGAAGCCGGGTCTCCAGGCCTTTATCGATACACTCAGCAAGAAGCGTCGCAACCAGTTGCGGCGTTCACTCAGGCATTACGAGGAATCAGGACCGGTTTCCCTGGTCGAGGCAGCAGACAGTGAGCAGGCGCTGGCGTTTTTCTCAGGATTGAAAGAACTGCATACGCGGCGTCGTCAGCGCAAGGGTGAGGGTGGTGCCTTTGCAAATCCTGGCTGGGAACAATTTCACCGGCAGCTCATTCTGGAACGGTTTGATACAGGCGAGATTCAGTTGCTGCGTGTCAGCAATGCGCACATGACCATCGGTTATCTCTACAACCTCATCTGGCGCAAGCAGGTGTATGTCATGCAAACCGGGTTCTCTATGACCGATGACCGACGGGATCAGCCCGGTTACGTGGTTCATGCGCTGGCCATTGCGCATAATCGCGACCGCGGCATGTCCGTCTACGACCTGATGCACGGTGATTCACTTTACAAACAGATTTTGTGTGGCGAAAGCCGGAAACTGGTCTGGGCAGTCGTGCAGAGGCCTTTAATGAAGTTCCGGGTTGAAAATGCAGTGGTTGCTCTGGTCAGGCATGTACGTGGCCTGGTGAACTAGAACGATCTGCCGGAGCCTGTCGGTATAGCCGATGCTTTTTTACAGGTTGTTCTTCGCGTATTCAATCCAGGTGCAGCATTGAATAAAGTCTTCCATTGAGTCTGGCAGGGAAAAGCGCGGCAGGCTGTAGAGCAGGTCCTCGTCAGTCCTGACGGGCATGACAAAGTCCGGTGTGGTAGTCACTGCCGCAAGATAGCCGCTGTCCCGCAACATATTGATGGCGCGTGCATCGTAGTCACCCGTTCGCCCGGTTGGATAGCAGAAGACCTTTAGCGGGTTGAGCAACTCCCTGTCCAGGGTGGCCCACGAGTCGGATATTTCCTGCTGAAGTTTATCGTTGTCCAGCCTCGATAACAGGTTGTGCGATACAGAATGCGGTGCGAACTGGATACCCCTGCGTTCGAGCTGACGTGCCATATCCCAGGTCATGGGCTGGTAAGCCGCGGGAGGTGTATCCGGTATGACGACGCCGGCGTCACTCGCGATTAGCCGGACTATTTTTTTAATAGCGTCTGACGGGGTTTCACGAATGGCATCATGCAGGATGCGTTTGGCGTGACGCCTGTCATCAACGCTGCCAAGTGGCAGGGTGAAGGGCTTGCCTGCAACGCTGGTGGCCAGGGTCTGCGTCGCAGCAGTTTCTGTTATCCAGGCGACCTGTGTATCCCACGGCCACAGTGACTGGTCCAGCATGCCGGTAATAACAAAAAAGGTTAACGGGCACTGAAACTCCTCGAATATCGGCGCCGCGATCGTGGCCTGGTCGACAAAGCCGTCATCCATGGTAAACACGACCGTCTTTGCGGGTAACGGCTGTCCTTCCCTTAGCGTCGTGACGATCTGTTCCAGCGATGTGAAGCGGTAACCCTGGTCGACGAGATATTGCAGGCAGCGCCGTAGGTGTGCGGTCCGGGTGCCGCCTGCGCGCGCATGGTTTTCATCATCCATGCGGTGCAGCATGAATACGGGTACGCCGCCGCCGAAGAAGCGGTTTGCGACAGCGGCGATCGGGCGGCTGGCCAGGATCGGGATCAGTAGTTTCTTTGCTATGTTCTTCATACCGTTACGTGGGTACTGTAGCAGTTCTCAGGGCAGATTTTTAACAATCAGTGGCCCCAGTGCTGTTGTTACTGTCAGCGGCAGGCGTTGCCAGATTTTTATCGCAAGCGCATAGCGCGGGTTATCGGGGTTGAGAGACGGCAATGTGCCGCCGCTTGCCTGCCAGTAGTGCCAGTATAGTGCTCTTGGCTCTGCCCCCCATTGCTGCTTGAACCGGTAGGTCCCGGAGGCTGTGCTGGAGCGGCCGAAATCAAAATTCCGGTACCCCTGCTTTACTGCGTAGCTGAGTACTTCCCAGTACAGCAGCATGTTGATGCTCAGCCTGTTGACGTCCGAGAGCGTGGAGGCCCAGGGTATCTCCAGTGTGTCGCGGTGTCCGATCAGGAAGCCTGCCGCCACGGGCCTGTCGGCAAGGCGAACCACGACCAGCCGGCTGGTGTCGGGAAAGGCGTCGAGAATATTCAGGAAGAATGTCCTGCTGTACACCGGCGTACCAAGGTCGCGCATATTCCGGATGAAGACCGCGTAAAAATCATCCAGGTGTTCCACTCCGCCCGTCAACACCTGCGGGTTCTCACGCTGCGGGCGTTTTATCTGGGCACGCAACTTGGGTGTGAACGACTGCCACAGTTCATCCGGAGTGTCCGGCAGGGGCAGAATCATGTTGACCTTTTCGGTGCGCGCGGGGAGTTCCCTGCGTGGCGTGTCATCCCGGAACTCGATATGACTCACGCCAAGCCTGGCTCCCTGTTGTGCGGCGGCTTCCATGAGGCGCTGTTCGATCAGCGGGTGGTCTGCAACGGCACCGCCGTAATTGAAGTAGGGCATGGACACAATGAAGTCGCCGAACAGGCGGCTGCGGAGGCGGATCAATGGCAGCACGCCGGTGATGTGTCCGGTGTTGTCCCGGGCGGAAAAATAATAGCCGCTGTGTCCAAACGTTTTCTTGATCAGTGCCTGCCATTCCGCGCGATGATACAGCGAGGCTGCCGGGTTTGACTCGACATAACGATTCCATTCCTCGGCTGTGGCAGCATTCAGTGAAACGTGAATATCGGTCGCATCGATATCGGTTGCCGGATACATGCGTGTACTGACTGTATCTGCCTGCGGGGCCACGCTTGCGGCATCTTTCGTCGTATTGAAACAGACGAGGATTTCTTCCTGCAGTTCACCTATCCCGGTCTCAAGTACCTTGAGATGCTTGCTGTGTTTTTTCATGGCGGCAAGCAGTTCATCCACCGCCTCGCCGTCCTTTTTAGCCTGGCCAATCAGCCGGGACAACTGCTGCGTCTGCAGTTTTGTTTTATCGTGCTCTGCATCAAGTTGTGCATGGCGCTCCGCCAGGCAGCTGATTGCAGAGAGTTGCTGGCTGGTTGCATCCGGGTGCTGGCTGGCGAACTGTGCCAGCGGATCCGCCAGTATGGTCTTTCGTGCCAGGGTATCTGGTTCCGGCACGTTACATCCTGCCCGAGATGCGAGCCAGAAAGGCAATTCTGTCGGCCGCGATGTCTTCGTGGATGCCGATGCGCTGCAACTGATAGTTATCCGTATCCGAGTCATTCCAGCCGGAGCGGGTCGTCACGGCGCAGTCGTAGTGTTGCTTCACCAGGGCCAGTGCTTCCGCACTGAAGTCCCCGTTGGGGAAACAAAACGTAGAGACCTGGCTGCCTGTGTTGTCTTCAATGGTCTGTTTGCTGTGGATAACCTCGTGTTGCAGGACGTCGGTGGGCGTATCGGCATTCAGGCTGATATGCTTGCAGGTATGGCTGCCGGCCTCGATCAGGCCGCTTGCTGTCATTTCTTCAAGCTGTTCCCAGCTCAACAATGATGCACCACTATTCAATGGTCCAAGGTCGAAGTGTGTGGCTGTTTCATCCAGGCGTTGATGAATGTCCATGTCCGATAGCGTCTTCATGCCGGCGATGATGGCGCTGAGTTGCTCGGCAGACGGCCGGGTATTGTCAAAGGGGTAGTCCGTAGCGGCTGATCGTAGCCAGTCCAGCGCCGGGTTTGACCAGTCAGCGGGGTGGTGTATCGCCAATGCGGTTACGGTTCGTGCAAGACGTTCCGGCCAGAACATCTGACTGGTCCCGATCATGTCGGAGACCAGGAAAATGCTTGCCGGTATACCTGCCTCCTGAAGAAGCGGATAGGCAAACTCGTAATTGTCTGCCCAGCCATCATCAAAGGTGATGGCACAGGCAAGCGCAGGCAGTGCTTTGCCGCGTGCCTTCTTGCCCAGCCAGTCTGATAGTTGTACGGCCTTGAAGCGACGGCCAATGATCTGCAGATGCTGTCTGAAGCTCTCGGGTGTTACAAGCATGCCCGGTTCTTCAAGCTGGCTGCGCGGGTCTTCTGCGGGCAGTATACGGTGGTACATTAGAATCAGCAGTCGGGTGGGCCCATGCCTGCGGGTATGCGGTCC
>CAJQNP010000024.1 GCA_905479705.1 uncultured Gammaproteobacteria bacterium | reverse complement strand
CCTTGCTGCGAATACTGGCAACAAAAACCTGCTGCTGCGACATCACCTTTTTCACATCGAGGCAATTGGCCGTGATGTCAAACGACACCAGTGACTCGGCAATATCACGGGCGGTGAACACCTCCATCAACATACGTCTGAACTTGGGTCCGGTCACCCCTGACCATTGTTCCGCATGGCTTTCCGGCGACATGGTCAGGATGCGGTCTGGCTTGACGTGTCCGAGCATGGACATGCTCTTCTCGTGAATACGTTCTGCCCGTTTGAACAGATGCGGATCACCATCCGAGAGCACGTCGAGCAACTCGTCCATTTCGTCGAGGTAGACCTGGGCAAACCGTGGGTCGTGACGGGTAATGTCCTTGCAGTTGTCGATCAGGTCGGCCAGCTTGACCGTCTTTGCACGACGCGAGGCCTGCGCCAGGTGCTGCCGATCGATCGCCTTGCGCCGCGCCCGGTTACCATCACCCGGCTTGCTGATGTCGGTCAGTTCCTCCACCAGTTCGGCCACGGGTACACCAAAGGATGACTCGATGTCCTCCAGCGTTGCCTGCGTGTCCTCGACCGTGTCATGCAGCCAGGCGGCGGCAATCACGTTCGGGTCATCGGTGACCGAGGCAACAGTCTTGGCCACGGCACTCAGGTGCACATGGTAAGGCTCGTCGTTGTACTTTCTGCGGTGATTGATTCGCTGGTGTGCCTCGGTCGCATAGCTGCGCGCACGGTCCACCAGGTCGGTAGCTGTAGAAGTATCAGTCATAATGTCGAGCCGCGAAGCCAGTGAGAAAACATCGGAAGCGATATCAGCTTACACCCTGGATTAATCATGTGCATACCATTGTAGGGCCGAATTTATTCGGCCAACAGCCAGTTCGGATAACTGTCCCATTAAACACTGATGGCCAAATAAATTCGGCTCTACAGGGTGAACCGGTCTGTACGATTTACTCAATCATTCTCCGCCAACCACCTCACTACTCCCGTCATTCTGCCCCAGCCAGGCCATGAACAGTGTGTAACCGACAGCGAGCACCACGGCGCCGACAAACAAGCCGATGATGCCGGACAAGATCATGCCACCAATGGCACCCAGCAGGATGACCAGCATGGGAATATCCAGACCGCGACCGAGCAGCAGCGGCTTCAGGAAGGTGTCGCTGACACTCACGATCAGGGCCCATATCATGAACAGTACCGCGGGAACCGTGGACTCCACGGAAAACACATAGATGATAATCGGCCCCAGGACCAGAAAGGGTGGTAACTGGATGATCGCCAGCAGCAACACCAGCAGCGCCCAGAGTCCGGCATACGGCACACCCACCAGCATCAGACCGATACCTGCCAGTATCGCCTGGATCAGCGCAACACCCAGCACACCCTGCGCAACACTGCGGATCGTGGCGCCGGCCAGTTCGACGAACTCCCTGCCCTCGGAACCGCTGAGTATGCGTGTGGCAATCCGCTCGAGTGCCCGATTGCCGCTTTCGGCATAGATCAGGAAGGCACCCGCGATCAGGATCGAGATAATAAACATCAGTATTCCCTTGCCCGCACCGGCGATCAGGCCGATAAACCAGCCGGCAGCGGTTGCAACCTGGGCCTCGTACTCCTGCAGGAATGCCCCAAGATTCCGTGATGCCTGCAACCATACGCTGTAGGCCTGTTCGCCAATCAGCGGCCAGTCCTTGACCTTGTCTGTGGGTGGCGGCACCGACAGGGTTCCGTTATCGATCTCCTGAGTCAGTGTCTGCAATCCTTCTACCGTCGAGCCGGATAACATCGCGGTCGGTACGATCAGAATCGCCAGGGCAACCAGCGTTATGAGCGTGGCGGTCAGCTTCTGGCGATCCCCCAGTTTTTGGTATGCCTTTTCGAACAGTGGGTACAGGGCCACGGCCATGATGGCGCCCCAGAGTATCGGCATGATAAACGGCTTGACTATGTTGAAGCACCACACTATCAGCAGTGCCAGCAGACCGATACGTATTACCGAATCCATCAGACGCCTTTGAAAACGCTCGTCATCGACCCTTACTGTTGTGTCACCCATGTTGTCTCCCTGTTACCTGACTGCTGTTATTTGTGAAATTATGACTGTTGCTGACTATCATTAGTGCTCTTCTGCATGCTGCGATCAGAAAGGCGTACACCAATGAGACTGGCTACCAGTATCGCCATGTAAAATACGCCAACGATGGCCTCCATGTAGACAAGAAACCGCGCCAGTGGCAGAACCGGCGAGATATCGCCGTAGCCAAGCGTGGTGATGGTGACGAAACTGAAGTAGGTCGCGGTCGCAAGGTTTTCCAGCCAGGGCGCCTGCACGAGACCATTGAACGAGTCCGGTACATTCTCGGCAATAAACAGGTATAACACGGCCCAGATCAGTCCCATCAGGAGATAGATACAGATCGCACCAATGATCTTGTTAAGATCGATTGCACCGGTAAAAAACACCTGGTGCCATGATTGCCAGGTAACCCAGACAAGAAAACAGAGCAGGATGAGCAGGTGAGCCATGTTCAACCCTGCCATGTCCAGCGCAAATCCGAGGACGACAACGATGCACATGATCAGCATGATGGCCAGGCTGACGGTCATCCGTGACCTGTTAGCCCTGTCACCCCAGGCTGCAAGCAGCAGAGTTGTAACGGTTGCCGCCTGTATTACCCTTGGCCCAATATCGCCGGGGAAATACTCGAACAGCGCACCGGCAAGCATCAGCAGGACCAGACCAGTGGCAAGGTAGATAAAATTGTTTGTTCCTGAGATTGGTTGCAAGGCGAGTCACCGTTTCTTGTTTTGCCGACTGACGGTATTATATGTCACATAATGATGGATGCCACTCGCACATATAAAGAAAACAACGTTTAACACGTCAGGATGTCAGCCCAGCCATCAAGCCATCGATACAGCCGGAATGCCATGGCAGGCCTTTTCCTGTCCATTGCCTGTCTGCTGGGCAGTGCCTGCACCATGATCGGTCCTGACTACCAGACACCGGATGCCGCTGTCCCGGAACAGTGGTCGGATAAACCCGATCCGGTTTTCAACAGCCAGGTGTCGGCCAGGGACCACTGGTGGGAGGTCTTTGACGATGCGATCCTCGACAAACTGGTACAGACTGCCTATGACCAGAACCTGACCCTGCAGGTTGCCGGTCTCAGGGTGCTTGAGGCACGTGCCCAGCTTGGTATTGTGACCGGGAGTCTCTACCCGCAAAGTCAGACGATGTCAGGCAACTACCTGTACAACCGCGGTCCCGGCGGCGATTATTTCAACTCGGCCGGTATCGGATTCGATGCGGCCTGGGAGCTCGACTTCTGGGGCAAATTCCGGCGCGGCATCGAGTCCGCTGATGCCAACCTGATCGCTAACATTGCCAGCTATGATGATGTACTGGTGACACTCACGGCCGAGGTGGCCAGGACCTATGTAACGATTCGCACCTTGCAGGAACGTATCCGGCTGGCACAACAGAATATCAAGATACAGCAACGTTCGCTGGAACTGACCACCAACCAGTTCGAGACCGGTTCCGTCACCGAGCTGGACATGCAGCAGGCCACGACCCAGCTACGCAATACCCAGGCATCGATACCCAACCTGCTGATCTCACTGGAACAGACCCAGCATGCGCTGAGTATCCTGCTGGGCATGCCGCCACAGGATCTGACTGATTTGCTGGGTGAGTCATCTGATATCCCCACGGCACCGGCCGAGGTCGCCACCGGCATTCCAGCCGAACTCTTGCGGCGCCGGCCCGATATCAAGCAGGCCGAACTGCAGGCCGCCGCCCAGTCGGCCCAGGTCGGCATCGCAGAGGCCGAGTTACTCCCGAGTTTTACCCTGTTTGGCACGATTGGCTGGAGCGTCAACGATGCCGGTGATGACAGCATGGGTGACCTGTTTCAGTCCAATAACCTGGGATTCTCGGCCGGCCCCGCCTTCCAGTGGAAGTTTCTCAACTACGGCCGGTTGAAAAACCAGGTGCGTGTGCAGGATGCACGCCTGCAGCAGCTGCTGACCAACTATGAGAACGTGGTGATAAACGCGGAAGCCGAGGTGAAGAATGCCATGAGCGGGTTTATACACTCGCGGATTGAGGCGGATTACCGCGAACAAAGTGCCAGCGCGGCCCAGCGCTCGGCAAATCTTGCCATGCTGCAATACACGGAAGGCGTCAGTCTTTACCAGAGCGTGCTGGATGCGACGCGTTCCCTCGCCTCGCAGCAGGACGCCTTTGCCGTCACCCGCGGCAACATCGCCACCAATCTTATTGCTCTCTACAAGGCGTTGGGGGGTGGCTGGGAAGTCCGCGTCGGCAATGATTTTGTACCGGTAGACATACGCGAGCAGATGAATGAACGTACCGACTGGGGTGAGTTGCTGGAGACGACCGTGAATTCGCCTGCTGAAATTGAGCCGGAACCCGACCTGTGGCGTAGCCCTGACTGGTAAGCGTATACCGAGATATGTATCCAACCCGCGTCCCCATGGAGATATCGTTCGCTGGCATCTACTTCCCGCCGGTGATGCTTGCCATCCTGCTCGGGGTGATCATGGCAAGCATTGTTGCCAGGCTGCTTAACAAGCTCAACCTGACGCGCTTTATCTGGCATCCACCGTTATTCTTTGTCGCCATGTCCGTACTGTTCACCCGGCTGGTGGATCTCTTCATCCTGCCCGTATAAGCAAGGATCATTATTGATGAATAAAGCTAAAAAATTCCTCGGCTACCTGGTAACACTCACGGCGGTGGTCGCCGCCGGCTATGTGCTCAGTAACATGTTCAGCGAGTACCTGTTTCAGCCATGGACCCGGGATGGCCATGTGCGCGCACAAATCATCAAGATCACGCCGCGCGTGAGTGGTCCGATCGTTGAACTACCGATACATGACAACCAGAGGGTGCAGAAAGGCGACCTGCTGTTCCGGATTGATCCACGCACCTATGAACTGGCCGTTGAACAGGCCGAGGCCAAGCTGAAACAGGCACAGGCCTCCGAACTCGTTAAACAGGACCAGGCCACGCGCGGCAAGGAACTGTACAAAAAAGATCGCGGTGCCATCTCCGAACAGGCACTGGTCCGCAAGAAAAACGACCTGCTGGTCGCCCGGGCCAACGTCCAGGTCGCACAATCCAACCTTGACAAGGCCAGGCTGGATCTCGAGTTCACCGAGGTGCGCGCCCCCGTTGAAGGCTACGTGACCAACCTGTTGTTGCGCTACGGCAGCCAGACAGTGGCCAACCAGCCGGCACTTGCCCTGATCGATAGCGATAGTTTCTGGGTGCACGGTTATTTCAAGGAGACCCAGGTTGAATACATTCGCAAGGACAACAAGGCCGTCATCAAGCTGATGACCTATCCGGACGCCCCGCTCGAGGGCGTCGTTGAAAGCATGGGCTGGGGTATTGCACAACAGGACGGTGCCCCGGCAGCCGACCTGCTGCCGTCTATCAAGCCAAGCTTTGACTGGATACGCCTGGCGCAGCGAATACCGGTGCGGATCCGCCTCACACATATACCGGACGAGGTCGACTTGCGCGTCGGCTCATCCGCATCCGTGTTTATCGAGACTGAATAACACTCCACGGGCACACCGCGATATGACCGGCAGGATCCAGTTGCAGGAGGCCTTCAAGCTGGCACTCAGCATGATGCTGTTCTACTGGCTGTGCCTGTCGATGGACTGGGACCTGCCCAAGTACGGTGCTCTGGCCATTGTGATCATCAGCCTGTCGACCACGGGTGCCAGTCTGAACAAGGGCTTTATGCGTGTTGCGGGCACCGGCCTGGGTGCGCTGGCGGGTTTCGTATTGCTGTCATGGTTCTCGCAGTCACCGCTTGGCATGCTGCTGGCGACCGCTGTGTACCTGGTGATTACCGGTTATTTTCTGCAAACGTCACGGCAGGGAGACACCTGGTTTAACGCCGGCTTCCTTGCCGTCGCGGTCTGGTCATCCAGTTACATGAAGGTCGATACCGCGTTCCATTTCGCCACAACCCGGTTCCTTGAAACTGCCGCCGGTGTACTGCTGTTTACCGTGGTGTCTGCCCTGCTCTGGCCACGAACATCCGGGCCGGCACTTGAAAAACTGGGGCAGTCGGTCTGGTCCAGTCTGCACGAACTATACACTGCCTCCCGGCAACGACTGGTCACCGGCATCGAACCGAATGAGATCGCCGGGCTGCGTACCCGGCTCTCCGGCGAATACGCGCAACTGCTGGCGACCCTGGATGCCGCTTACTCTGACACACCACTCGTCAGCCTGAAGAAGGAGGCCTGGGAGATAATACGTGTCAATCTTCGCCTTTATGCGAATGCACAGTCACTCTGGCTGGAAAGCATCAAGAGCTGTCACGATCTCGAACTGACGACCTTGCTGCCCGGGCTCGATGCAGCACTGGATACACTGGAGCAGCGCCTGGTCCGGGGCAGGCAGCTCTGGGAAGAACAGCAGACGGCCGAGGTGGAAGATTCAGGCAGTGACTCCGCACTGTTACTGCCCATCGAGTTTCAGGTCGACCAGCACGAACATGACCTGTTGCCACGCATTCAACAGGCCGCCTTGATGAACTTCGTGGCACAGTTGACTACTCTCGATCGAACCGGCCGGGAATTACTGCAAACACTGCGGGTACTCGCCGACATCGATCCTCTCGGTACACTGGATGACTACCAGGTAAACGACCCGTTCAGGCCCTCGATATGGAATCCGGAGCGCCTGCTGAAGGCCCTGTTTCCCGCGGCCTGCTGGGCCGCGGGATTCGGCTTCTGGTATTTCATTAATCCGCCCGGTGGACCCGCTATCCCCATGATGTGTGCTGCTTTCGGCCTGATGATGGTCATGGCGCCCGTCCCTTTGGTCGGTCTGCTGCTCGTGTTGTTGCTGAGCATGTTCATTGCCGTGGCGCCGGTGTACTTTTTCATCATGCCCTCGCTGGATAACGGCTATGGCCTGCTCGCACTTATCTTTGTCTATACCCTTGTATTCGGCTACCTGGGCGGGCGTTCTCCGGTTCTGAAACTGGGACCCATCGCGATGTTCGTCATGATGGTTGATATCAATAACCAGCAGGTCTATTCATTCATCGCGCTGGCCACGGCCGGCCTGGTCATGCTGATGGGTGTCGGTATTGTGCTGCTGGTGCAGCGGCTGTTGAGCCCGATGCACCCGGAGCATATCCTGCATCGCAGTGTGCAGCGATTCCTCCGTGGAGCGGCGAACATTATGGCTCACTACCAGCCGCGCTCCATCAGGCAGCAGCGGCGTAACCGCAGGCGCAGAAAACGCGATTTCGAGAATACGATTTTACCCATGTCCAGCCAGCTGTTGAAAATCGAGAACTCGCTTGACTACAGCCTGTTTCCGGACAATACACCGGACAAGGTACAGCAACTGGTCGGCAATCTGCAGGAAGTTCGCCTGCGTCTGTTGTCTCTGGAGGCAAGCTACACGAAAGCGGAGTCCAGCCTGGGCCAGCTGATGCACAATCTGTCAGGCATGGGTGACACATGGACAAAGCGTCTCGTTGTCACCCTGACGCGCTGGTCACAGCTTGATTTTTCCGGTGATGACGTCCAGAAATGGACCGACCAGTCGGCCTTTGCGCTAGACATGGAGCAAAGGCTTGAGCAACTGCAACAGCTTGATGGCCTTGACAGCACAGACCAGGATTCACTGCATAGCCTGTATGCATTCGTTGGCAGCACCCAGTGCCTGCTCGACGCCCTGAAAAAGCTTGAAGAAAGCATGCAGCAACTGAACTGGGGCCAGTGGTCGACTGCACGGTTCTGAATCAGGCGCCTGACAAACACTGCAAGAACGAAAGCAAGGATAGCGACTACTGCTCGATACTGGCAGTCGACCAGCCCAGGCCTGCTGCTTTACCCGGTAATGTTGCAGAAGAGACTGTTATTAAAGAGAATGTTAAAGAATTAATTTGAGCAGTCGAGCACACTCACACAGGGAATAATCAGGCATAATCAGCCCTTTCACATACCATACTTGACCTGTACTCACGGAGCGAACATGACACAGCACGTCCGATACCCAGTCAACAAGACCCGTCTTGCCGTCACCCTTGCCCTTGCAATAGGCGTGGGTGCCTGTACCACGAATCCCTACACGGGTGAAGAACAGGCCAGCAAGGCCGGCATGGGTGCCGGTATCGGTGCCGTCGCGGGTGGTCTGATCGGTGCCATAGCCGGGGACAACCGCAACGCCATCCTGCTTGGCATGGGCATCGGCGCACTGGCCGGTGGCGGCGTTGGCTACTACATGGACAAGCAGGAAGAGAAACTGCGCATGCAGTTGCAGGCCACCGGGGTCAGCGTGACCCGCAACGGTGACAACATCATCCTCAACATGCCGGGCAACATTACCTTCGCAACCGACTCCAGCAATATCTCCGCAGACTTTTACAGTGTGCTGGACTCGGTAGCCCTGGTAATCAACGAGTTCGAGAAGACCTACATTGATATCTATGGCTACACGGACAGCACCGGCTCGGAAGCCTATAACCAGACCCTTTCGGAAAAGCGTGCCAGCAGCGTGGCGCGTTACCTCGAATCACAGCAGGTTGTCTCCCAGCGCATCGTGACACGCGGTATGGGTGAGTCCAGCCCGGTTGCCACGAATGATACGCCGGAAGGACGCGCCCTGAACCGTCGCGTTGAGATCGTGCTGATTCCGATTACATAAATTTCCGTCCAGTCGACAAGGAATGACCATGAAAACATACGCACTCTTTGCATCCCTGCTTGCCATTTCCGTATCACCGCTCTCTGCAGAGGTTATTCGCTCTGTCGACAAGGACGGCAACGTCACCTTCTCCGATGCACCGGTACCCGGCAGTGTCGAGTCCAACCGTGTTGTTATTGATGCGCCACCCGCCCCGACGCCACAGGAGGCCAGCGAAAGCGAGCGCCAGGCGCAGGAAATGATTCAGCGCGCCAACCGGAACCAGGCAGAACGGGACGTGCAGGCCGATGACCGGGGCGCGAGGATCAAGGCCGCGCAAATGGACCTGGACAGCGCCACGGCCCACCTGCGCGAGGTCCAGGTCGTGCGCGCCGGGGACCGCCAGTCCCTGGCAAACGGTGGCAGCAGGTTGCGCCCGGAATACCTGGAGCGGGTTCAGGATGCGGAACAGCAGGTCATGGATGCACAGAAGAAACTCAATGAGGCGAAGCTGTCGCGTTAGCCTGACCGTGATTGAGGTTGTTAGCCTTGCACTTCCTGAAGAGTTAGTCTGTTGCTTATTGTCAGAAGAGGCAAAACGACCACTCCCGGCCTGTTCTGCTGGAAAACCCGGTACCCTTGTCCACACTGCCCCGGGTGGTGAAAATTCGGCGCGGAGAGTGCTCTGAAATACATTTTCAGGTGAAATAAATCAAGGCAGTACACTCTCGTGCACAGTCGATTTTGCAGGGCAGGGTTTTCCAACACTAGCGGCCAATAAGTTCCGGTAAGAACAGCGAACGGCGAGAACCGATCACCTGGTACAACAGAAATCACCTGCCGGTACGCTCAGAACCCGGGCTATTTGAAGTCGATGCCCGCAGTGAACAGCAGACCTGCCACCCCCAGAACATAGGCGTTGGCACTGAAACGCCCCTTCCTGTAGCCTGCGCCCGGGATAATGGCCGGAGCGACACCCAGGTCATTAAACGGGATCTTGTCCTCGAATTCACCCTTGTAACCATGTATCAGCCCGGCGGATATCCTGGCGTAAAAGCCTTCCCAGTGGCCATGAAAATTCCAGTTCTTGCCGCCATAGAGGTACTGGGAAAACTGGTCGAATGAATTATTGAACAATGCCAGTCCGTAGAACCAGTCATCGGATCTTACAGCTTCCAGGGAGGCAAATAGCCTGGAGCCTGCGTGATCCTCGTCGGCTTCGTAATGCACGTAGCTGCCGGCCTGCAGAGACAAATGGTCAAACCCGTACCAGTGTTCTTCTGCCTGTGCGCTGAATGGGCCAAGCAACACCAGCCAAAATACAAGCATAAGCATTGCAGAGGTTGACACCCCCGGGCAGAAAACATCCTGTTTTCGCCTGATTACCGCCCTATCAGTAGCGCAGAGAAGCACGCTCCAGGCGTGTCCGGAACAATATTCTCCGATCGAATTTCGGTTTCCATCATTGAAGATCATGTCTGTAAAGAAAAAACAGCCGCGTTGCTATCAAATCACCCATGCCGCAATATATTCGGGGGATACGCCCAGCGTCTCATTCACCTCGATAGCAAGGACGCTGCCATCACCTGCTCAGGCGCCAGTCCGGTTACTCACATGAAACGCCTGTTGAAGGGCGTTCGTCGCCGAGATACTGAACCGATATCAACGACATATGCAGTTCATACAGGCTATTCAGTATGCCTGACAGCTCTGCCTGATCGCTGACACAGCCCTTCAACACCGATGTGCCTTGATTTACGCCTGACGGCGGCAACACCTGCATGGCACCAAAACGATCAGACCATCCGGCAGGTAGCCCGCCCTGCACCTCGATCCGGTAGTAACCCGGGGCAGTAAATGTATATTTGTCAGACATCAGAAGTTTCGTTTTCTTGCATGTGTTGTCCTGCTATTTCTTCCTGCACATCGGGGTTAACTAGATCATGTTGGTTTCCGGGAAAATGCACATCCCCCTGAACGGGGGATTTACGGGGTATACCCCACTGAAGATTACCCAGGCAACACAATCATGTTGTGGATTGCAGGATTTTTCCGGCCTTTTCAGCCGCTTCATGGCGATTGCTGACATCGAGCTTCTGGTACAGGTGTTTGAGGTGCGTCTTTACCGTCTCCGGCGAAACGAACAGGCGCGCGGCAATCTCCTTGTTTTGTAACCGCTTGACGAGCAGATCCAGGATTTCGAGCTCGCGATTGGTCAGTGGCTCGGTTACCAGCTGCGAAGCGGATTTGCCGGTACGAGGACCTCCAGCCCCGGCCGTCAACCGTGTCTGACGGGCCTGAAAACAGCCCTCCAGGTGATTCAGGAAATCACTCTTTCCCTGCTGTACTGCGAGGCGTCCGAGCAATTCAGCCATCGGTTGACCGGGTTCTATAAACGGACGAACCCACAGGCCAGCCTCCGCCAGTGCAACGGCGTCAGCCAGGGCTTCCAGTGCCTCGTCACTGCGCCCCTGTTTATCCAGCACCAGGGATTGCAGCACTGCGATCTCAATTGTCTGACAGATGTAATGACAGTTGTCGCTCAGCTGTCGAACCAACTCAAGCTGGGCAGCGGCCTCTTCCAGTGCTTCTTCGGAGCCGATGGCCAGCAATACCCTGGCGCGCGTGATTGACGGCACTTCCAGCCACGAAAACAGCTCATCTGGTGCTGGACTGGTGCTGACAGAACGCGCCCAACGTGCTGCAGGTGCCAGTTCTCCCTGTAGTAACTGCAGCCTGGCAGCACAGGAATCCGCCACCAGGAGTGATTCGGAATCGTTTCTTTCCCGGGCAAACCCTAATAACTGATCCAGAGTCCCGGCGGCCTCTTCGTCGTCCCCGGAAAGCATTTGCGTCAGTGCCTGCCCTGCCAGTGCCTCGAGTGTGGCTTTTGGCTCGAGAATATATCGCTGACCTATTGCCCTGTTGAAATGTTGTGCAGCCTGCTCCAGCTCAAGGCGATGCAGGTCAATAGTTCCCTGCAGATAATCACTCCAGGACTCGGTATTTTGAATATGGCTTTCACCCAACAACAGGGCCAGTCTTTGTGCCTGTAACCTCGCCTCACTCAATTCGCCCGAGAGCAGGTGAATAAAAATGAGGGTACCGACCAACTGCGAATGATAATGCGCTGAAACGCCAATGCCATGTATCAGGTCATTTATTGTCTTGCAGGCCGCCACCGGATTTCCATCCATGCACAGCGCCAGTCCGTAATAGAGGCCTATCCAGCCATCCATGACTCCCGGTTGGTCGGAGACATCCGTTATCGAGTTTTCGAGATAATCGAGACTGTTCCTGCTGTGACCCTGCCAGTATTCGATCAAGCCGTGAAAAAAGTTCAGGTCCCGGCTAAATTGTGGATCTGCCGCTTCATCCCTTTCTGATGATTCCAGCTCTTCGATGAGAACAGGCAGCCGGATGAACTGCTGGTGGCACATTGCTTGCCACAGTTCGGCCAGCAGAAGATCCTGCCGGCGCTGCCATGGACCGACCGGTAGCATATCGAGCCACTTTCTGGCCGTATACCAGCGGTCCTGGTTCATCGCTGTACGCCAGTGACGTTCGACTATTTCTGCCGCACGATTCGCCTCACCCGTCTCGAGGACATGCTGAATAGCCTCGTCTATCATCCCCTGGGTCTCGTACCAGTTGGCGGCCTGAAAATGCAGTTCGGCAACCTGATCCGCTGCCAGTTGCCTGGACAGTTCACGCTTCAGCTGCGCCTGGAACAGGTGGTGATAGCGAAACCATTCACCATGAGTATCCAGCTGGATGACAAACAGATTACCGTCACTCAGCGCCTTGATGAATCTGCTGCCATCGTAGCCTGCCGATTCTACCCCCCCGGATACCGAGCAGACTGCATCACACAATGGCGCACTAAACCGGTCAAGGATAGAACTTTTCAACAACCACTCACGCAGTACGGTCGGTAACTTCTTGATAACTTCCTGAATCAGGTATTCCTGTGTCTCCTGGATACCGCCATGAAGGCCCATCAGGAAATCATCGGGAGCATTAGACTGCTGTAACGCAATCGAAACCAGTCGCAGGCCGACAACCCAGCCTTCCATCTCATGCTGCAGGTTGGTTAACGCCGATTCTTTCACCGAGCGTCCAACGGCTTGCTCCAGCAGTGCCCTGGCTTCGTTGGTACTAAACTTCAGATCCAGGGTACGGATCTCATTGACCTGCCCATTGGCACGCAACGTTACCAGTGATACCGGTGGATCACGTCGGGTGATAATCACAAGGTGCAGTGGAATGGCCGGATGTTCAAGCATCCATTGCATCAACTCGTTGACCGGCGACCCGGCATCGATGAGATGGTAATCGTCGAGCGCAAGCAGCACAGGTTTGTCGAGCGCATTCAACTCGTTGACCAGCGTCGATGCAATAATGGGCATGGATGGCAATTCCAGTGCCTTGACCAGGTTCAGGGTACCTGTGCATGCCTGTGGAAACACTTCCCGAATTGCGGAAATAAAATAGGCCAGAAACTGCCTCAGGCTGCTGTCATTGCGGTCCAGTGAAAACCATGCCGAGGCCCAGTCACTTTGCTCAAACCAGCTACTGATTAATACGCTCTTGCCATAACCGGCAGGTGCGGATACCAGGGTCAGTGGCCGTTCACGTCCGCTATCCAGTCGTGCATGTAAATCCATGCGCGGCACCAGGTCACCCGGACTGATAGGATGTTGTAGCTTGGTCTGCAGAAGGTTCTCGAGAGCATCACCGACCGGTGGAGTTTCCACCGTCGCGCCAGGCGCTTTATCCGCATCGCGCTGGATATAGGCGCCAATGAGTGTGCCGGTTATTGCGGCGCTGAGAAATGCCTCACCCCGCAACACGGCCTGTATTGCCCGCACCAGTTCTTCCGGGACGCTATCCTTGAGCAGGTAGCCAACGGCCCCGGCATGTAGCATTTCATCAACGAAGCGTTGTTCCGAATGGATGGACAGGGCTATAACCCGGGTGTCCGGCAGATATTTTAATATACGCCGTGTTGCCTCGATACCATTAAGGCGGGGCATCGTAATATCCATTATGATGACATCCGGGGCGAGCAACCTGGCCTGTTCTATGGCCTGTTCACCATCGATCGCTTCACCGCTGACGAAGAGGCCGGATTCACTCTCAAGCAGCGCGCGCAGACCCTTGCGCATCAACGGGTGGTCATCAACCAGCAGGACGCTGGCAGCCAGTTCGTCCGTCCTCGTCATGTGCGGTTACTCGAACTCCAGTGGTGCGATGATGGTTGCCCTGAACCCGTGACCGGGTGTGCTTTCAATTGCTAGTGAACCTCCCATGTCCCGCATGCGTTCCTCGACACTGAACAACCCGAACCCCCTGCCCTGCATCTGCTGTTTTGTATCCATATCGAGGTTCGCCCCGCAACCATCATCCTCGACGGTAATCGCTATATTGTCGCCTGTACGCGCGACGTCAACACTAACACGTTGCGCAGCAGCATGTTTGACGACGTTGACCAGCAGTTCACGCACGTTGCGAAACAGGATGGCACGTGTGTCTACACAGAGTGGTTTGTCTTCACCGTCATCATTGAATTGCGTCTGCAGGCCATGCTTGTCAGCGACATGGACTTTCAGCCACTCCGAAATCGCTGCGCACAGACCGAGCTCGTTGAGCATCGGCGAACTGATGTCATACATGATGTTGCGAGTTTCCTGGATTGCCTGGCGCAGTGATTCGGAGACATCGTCAAGCGCATTCACGACAGCAGGATCCGTGGTTTTACCCATGGCTGCTGCCAGTTGCATGCGCAGGACCGCCAGCGACTGACCAACATGATCATGCAGATCTGTGGCAATGTTGCGCCTTTCTTTCTCTTCCGCGCGGGCCAGTTCAGAGGCAACGTCCTTTAACCGGCGCTGGTAGTTGATGACCTCCTGCTCGGATTTCTTGTGCTCGGTAATATTCTCGCTCATAAACACCACACTCGTGATCTTGCCGTGTTCATCCTTGAGTGGGAAGCCATGTGACTGGACCCAGCATTTTCTCGATACCGGGTTTTTGAAATTCAGTGTCTTCAGCGTATCTATGCCGTCATATTCATAGGGCGGAAATATAACATCTTCACCCTTGTAGGCCTTCTCTATGTAAGGCATCACACCTAACCGCCTGGCCTGCTCGTCCTGGCGAACGTTGTACTTGTCGTAGAGCTCCGCAATTGTTTGCTCGTTGAGGGCATAAAGTCTGGCATGGGCGGGATTAGACAGCACGAGTTTACCGTCTATATCGTGAACCTGAATCGCGACCGGTGATTGTGCGACCAGCCGGCGAAAACGCTGCTCGCTTTCATGCAGTGCTTCCTGCGCCATTTTTTGTTCAGTAATATTTGTATGAATCCCGATCAATCGAGACACATTTCCGGCTGTATCAGTTTCCAGCAACCTGCCTTTGGAGAGAATCCAGCGATAACTGCCGTCGCCGCAACGCATTCGAAATTCCATTTCAAAACGCTCGCGCCGCTCGTCGATAATGTTCTCGACAACCTTAAGTGCAGCAGCACGGTCATCCGGATGCAAGAGAGATTCAAATGTCTCGAAGGTATGTGGCATGGTATCCGCCTTATGGCCCAGCATCGTGAACCAGACAGTATCAAGATAGAACTCGCCGCTCTGTGGGTTCCATTCCCACAGTCCGGTTTCGGTACCCTGCATGGCCTCGCGCAGCCGGGACTCGCTGATCCTGAGTTCATGCTCGACATCACGCCGTTTCGCCATTTCGTGATTCATGCGGACTATGGTCTTGCGGGCGCTGGCATACAACAGCAGTCCAGGCATGGCGGCAGCCATAATACCGACGAGAACAAGCAGTACCTGATGAGAGGGGTCCATGAGCGTAATGTTCAGCAGATAAATGGGGACGGATCAACCGCGCCGGCGAGACTTGCGCACAGTCCGGCTATTCGATTGAAGTACGGGCGCCTCCGAGATCAGCCAGCAGGCGCTGATAGTCCGGATTGTTCCGCAACAACTCGTGACCGGCCTCGATCAGCCTGTCCACCTGTTCTTCCGTCAGGGAGAAGCTGGTCGGGATAGCGTTGAAGAAGTTACGATGCTCTGGCTGTTTGATGTCGACGAAGCCAATGTCGACGAAATACGGCGTAACCGGCCTCTCCGGAGTGGACAATTCATCCGACCAGTAGTTCATTCTCTCCTGCATCACCTCAAGGGTCGCGTCGTTGTAGCGGTGGATCTGCACATTGCTCATTGCATTGATGGTTTCCGCAATTGACGGTTGCCTGTTACTCAAGTCCATCTCCGGCTCCGGGTCCGTGGAGGCGTTGACGGCGATCACAACCCCGTAACGCGGGGGGCTGACGCCGACTTCCTGGTAATACGTCGCCGGGCCGCCAGTGACCTCGATCACCTCGTAGATCGCGCGCAGCCCCAGGTTGTCCGTGATACCCCCATCAACAAAATGGGCGTACTTGCGCGTCTCTTCTTCATAGTAGGTTTCCAGCCCCTTCACGACCTGGATCAACTCGGGATTGTCCGCGACGTGCTCAATTGCCGCCAGTAACCACTCGGGTTTTCCTTCGCGCTTGCAGTCATGGTAGTTCTCGACCACGACCGGGTGGAACACCAGGGGTACCGCGGATGATGCGGTAACGGCACGCGCCACCGGAAACGAAGCGATGTCAGAACAAAGCAGATCGAAGTACTCCTGGACGAAAGAGAAGCGCACCCCGTAACCCAGGTCCGAGGCGTTGATGAGAATCAGAGGGCCACCCGCGCGCTGCATATCGGCAAAGGTCGCCCCGTGGAACATCTCCTCCTCGTAGATCTTCACAGCCATCTCGGTGCGCCCGGTGGAGCTGAACCACAGCAGCGGGTTAAACAGACCCGTGAACAGCTCGTGCTGAATATCGCGCGTCAGGAACTTGTCTTTGAAATCCTTGAAGATGCCCTCACCATTGAGGCCGTAGTAGGCAGAGGTGAAGCTCCCGCCAGAGACGGAACTGATGTAATCGATCTCGTCGAGTAGCCGGCGCGGCTCTCCATCGATCATGATAGTGGTGTCGCGTAACTCTTCCAGAACCCCGTAGGCGAGAGCCGCGGCCCGGGTTCCGCCGCCCGAAAAGGCCAGCGTCAAATCGATATCCTCGGAACCTGCCCTGTCGGAGACACTGGCTATAGAATAGGACTCCGCGGATGTGGATTCGGTCAGCGGGTCATTATCGATCACCCCGTAGGATGCACAACCGGCAAGCAGCAATATTCCGAAGCAACCAGCTAACAACTTCAACATGAAGCACCTCGAAGCAGTAGAATTTTCATGATTATATCACCCGCCACTGGAACCCGGACAGGTTAGAGTGCCTGGGTGTCACGGACGTGGCGAAGAAAATTACCTGCTCGATACCGGCGCTAACCCGGCTTATCTTGCTTGGTATTCCCCTGCGGTATTATTTATCCGTAGCGCGAGCGGTGCGATCACGCTATTCGCGAAGAAGCCCGCCAAAATTGCACGACTTTCATACGCGTTTCACCCCGCTGAATACATGAACTACTCATGATATCCATGTCTCCCCCGGGAAACATCACCTACCAGCGGGCCGTATCAGCGCTGCCCGGAACGGCGTTGACTCAGTGTTCTGAAGCTTGATCGAGCCCGAGAAATTCGAACACTCTCGATTCGACATACGGATAAAACGGATTCCATCGCAGTCGCAACATGTCTGCTGCAGGTATCTGCAGTACCCCGCGCTCGCCGCGTAACGCGAGATCACCCAGATAGATCCCCGGGCTCGCCTCCTCCGGGCGCCCGCCGTAGACAGGATCTTGCGGCGGAAATGGCAATGCGACATGCGCCAGGGAGTAGATTCCAGCGGGCCATGACAGGCCGGTATCGAGTTCGATCGGTGTCGCCTGTCCATGACGCAGGGTGCGCACAATCACCTGCCGACTCTGCGGGCTCTCGTTTGTCGCCACGCTCAGGGTAAAGGCAGGATCAGGATCATCATGCAACGCCTGCACGACCGTCGCCGGGTCCCATTTCATGATCGGTTCTATTTGTGCCACCCGGTTGATGTTGAATAACACCAGTTCGTTCCCGGTGGCGGGTAACTGCTGAAACAGGTTACTGACCAGGTCCGGGGTCGAGACGGTTGCATCAACGACGGAAGAAAAGGCCAGTATGGGTGGAATATCTCCCAGTTTGCCTTGTTCTCCAAGCACGCCAAGTCGATTCTGGATCTCGCTGGTCAGCTGGTAGACGACGTCACCCGCATTGACCGCGAATGAGCCATACTTGAAGGGGTCATATTCAGGCAGGATGCCATTCCAGGCAAGTTTCTCGAGCCCCAGCAGATGACCGAGCCGGGCCTGCCAGACAGCCAGAACGGCCACCGATGCCACGCCGATGGCCGGTGACAAAACGACAATGCGCTCGATAGGCGGCAGGGATTTGTCATCAAGTGCGGCAAGCGCGTAGTTCACCGCGAGGGCCGCACCCGTGGAGTAGCCGATGACATGGATCGGCAGTCCCTCATTCTGTTGCGCAAGGTGACGCATCGCGATGCGTACCGCTGCGGCCATGTCCTGCCAGGTAATATCAAGCAGACCCGAGGGTGCGGTTCCATGGCCAGGCATCCGCAGACCCAGCACGTTCGCCCCCGCGGCATGCAGACGCTCGCCGAGGTGACGCAGACTGTAGGGAGAGTCGGACATCCCGTGTAACAGCAATATCGCAGCCTTGGGCGATTCCGCGTCCAGCGTAAAACTGCGGTTCCAGTTGGGAGACCAGCGTTGCGGGTCTGACAGGCTGTTGCGGCTATAACGATTTATCGCCTGGTTAACCGCCGGATGCTGCCCAGGCCCTGCTTCCTCGTAAACCAGTTCATCGAGTTGCCTGAAGAGACGCTCCTCCAGTGCAAGATAGTCCGTGAAGGTTTCTACCCCCGAGTATCTTGTGAACTCCTCGTCCAGTTTTGCAAGGTGCCAAACGTCGAGATCCGTGCGGCCGTTCAGGTAGACAACAAAGACAATGACCAGCACCAGCAACGCGCCTGCAGTGCTGTATGACAGCACCTTGAGCGTATATCGGAGCAGTCTGAGCAGCCGGTTAATCATTGAGACATACCGGGATAGGTGACAGGAAACAAGGCCTGCATTTTGAGCCTGGCATGGTGAGTTGCGTAGCCCGATTCAGATAACAACCTTTGCTCATGTCGGATATATCCTTCCTGTCCCCCCGGACAAGCAACAGCTAACCGTGAGGCACAGATTTGTGCTCGTATGTTACAAGCTATCGCGAGTGCCTGCCTCCATTGAATCCTGAATCGCCCTGTTCAGCAACATTTCTTGTCTGGCATGCCGTGCGCTGCGTCGAGTCGCGCACGTAGCAGGTGCGCCCAGTCGTCCATAGCCTGCCTGGTGTAATTCCACTTCGAATAGGCATTTACATAGCCGGTGACACCCCTGGTAACACCCTTCGCCCAGTCGTATTTCTTGCCGGTTTCCGTTTCGATGAAGGCAACAAGCTGGTTGCTGCTGTGGCTGTCAAGGGCCTCGACTTCTATCGTCGCATGTCCGGTAAACATGGTACTGCCGACTTCACCCTTTACGACGCCGGAACCGGCATCGGCGACCCATGCGAATGGAATGACCAGGGTCGCAACAGAGGCCTCGGGTTTGTTTGGCACAAGATCAGTGACGGCAACGCGCAGGCGCAGTACATCAGGCCCAGGTTCGTTTACCATGGGATAAGCATCACCAACTGCCTTGTTGACTGCCTCATAAAAGTAGTCGGTCAGCACTTTAAGCTCGTCCGGGTCGATCCCCTTGTAGTCGCTGTCATCCTTGAAAAAGATCTTGATGCGATCGACGAGGAGCTTGTTGTACTTACTAAAGTCGGCTGTTGTGTCTTTATACTCGTAGGAACCGTAATCATTTGCTGTTTTGGAGATGTTCGAATAGTCACTCAGGAATCCCACCGCCTGGTAGTCACCAAACTTCAGCTCCGCAGTCGTTGTTTCTTCATGCGCCGCACTTGCCGCTGCCTCAGCCGTGCTGGCAACAGGCACTGCGAACAGGGCGCTTAACAGCAGCATGGAAAGTAGATTTTCTGATTTCACTGGATTCGTCCTCTAAGGCTAAAAATAATAATTTGACTGCCGTGCTTTACGGCTGTCTGTTCGATCATCTATGACGCAGATAACCCGAGCTGGTAACTCATCTCGCGTCGACCCTCTGCAGGAATTACAGGGCAACAGTCACTGCAGACTGGTGCAATCAGAATCACACTGTGGCTCCATATCCCTGTTGGCTTCCATGTGTTACGCACGCATCAACACCACTGTCCGGGAGTTACGGTTGCACGCCGGAAGCGCGGGCTTGATATTTCCAGGCTACGATATTGCCAATGGCGAAGGGCTTTCGAATCCCCCGGATTGGGGGATTATCAGGTGATATTAGACTCGCCTTGCGTAGCTGGCCAAGCCTGCTTGATCAATTAAACAGTGCGGTTGACATTACCGATAAATCGACAAGGCCAGGTAGTCTCCAGGATACCCTGCCGGGGCCATGCAGATATCGCATCGGGCTGAGGCGCGACGAGACCCGGGGCGGGTGTTGTACAGCCTGTGAGTACCAGGGTTTACTTGCATTGATTGTGATAGCCGTGGCGTTCCAAACAGGGGAACAACGCAGTATCAAATAGCACCGGCACAGTAGCGCCATTGCCACCACCTCCCTCTGAAGAGGAAGGTGGCGAGTAATCAAGGTATCAGAAGTAGAATTTCACACCCAATCCAGGGCCACTGACATTCATATCATCGAGTTCAGAGTCCGAGTCGAACTCATAATCAAGATAACGATAGGCCAGCAATACATCTGCATGCTTGAACTTGTAGCCAACACCAAGAAGGGCCTGCCAGGTAAGGTCGGACTGACCTGTTCCGATATCCGCGTAGTAAGGCATGAACCACTTGTCGCTAAGGTTTATCTTGCCCCTGACGCCCACAATGCCGTCCCACACGCTGCCAGAGAGTTTGTCCTGTTCTTTCCGTTTAAACTTCTCTCCCAAAATAACTGTACTGAGATCCAGTTTCAGTTCCGTCTCTATCCACAGGTAGCGTGCGCCACCAACCAGATTCAGCGTCGCCCTTTCGTTATTAACGACGTTGTAGCCCGCGCCGAACGTGGTAATCCAGGACTTCATTGCGACGTCCGCATCGACGTCCACATCGAGCTCAATAGTTCCAATAACAGGCACCGGCTCCGTGAATGAATCGCTGGCAGATACATCAAAGTAGATTGCGTCTAGAAACAGTGACCACTTGCCCTTGCTGGCGCCGATGCCGCCCATGAACGCCATATCAAGATTATCAAAGATATCGTCGAAGGCAACATCGATATCATCGTCGGTGGCCGTGGTGCCGCCAATGTCGGCCCCCCACAGGTAAATTTCAGCATTAAATTTCCACTTTTCACTGTCGGCTACAGCCGTGGTGGACATCAAGGTCGCTACCAGCATAAGGCCTGCAGCAAGCCATGCGAGCTGATTTCTATTCACACGTAGTACGGGCATTACTCTTCTCCCTGTCTGGATGTTGCATTGATACTGGCCTGTCATTAAGACATCGAGCACGTTACTCATCCCGCCTGTATGCAGCAGGATTCCTGTCCCTGGAATAACCAGGCGAAACCGTAAAGAATTATTTGCCGGCCAACTAGTATGTCTGGCCAGAAATCTAGTTCAACAATACATGCGACATATGCATGCGTCCGTTTTTGTATTATGACCACGCCAAACATCAATGTAATCCCCCATAACGGGGGATATCGGGACACTCCCTGTTAGCAGGAACACCTGGACGGACAGTGGGTGTCAGTAACGCCCCTGTTCAAACAATCACTGTATATTCACCGGGCATTCATGTGTTGCTGAGGCTGCAATGTGGCAGCCCCGTTCAACATCCATTGCTCGCGGTTACCCGCCACCAACAGGGATTACAACCTGCGGCTGTCCTTCTTCACCTGCCTGCATGGATCCAACCCGGGATGAGTACGCAGCCACCATTGCTTCGAGAAACACCCTGGAGGCGATTTCCGTATCATCGATATAGAACCAGTAACCGCGATGCTTCACCTTGTATGGAAACGCCGGCTCTTCCCTGGAACTGCGAATATTTATTTTCGATGTGAACGGGGACAGGCCTGAGGTGCTCGCCAGCGCGGGCACTATCGCCTTGTGCTCGTCTGGCACATTGACAAAATAGGAGGTCAAATTGATGATATCCATCATCGATCTGGCTGTTACCCAGATGGCATGTGGATCGCTAAAACCCGGTGTCGCATGGAACGGGGGTCTAAAGACATAACGCTCCCTGCCAGGCCTTACGCCCATCTGCCCGAGTGCAGTAACCACTTCCGGATCATCCTTGCCGGGCACGCTAAAGGCGAGCACCAGGCGATATTTCGCCATCCTTACTGTATTTCCGCCGTCTTCTTCAACGAAATACACGTTGGATTTAAAGGCCTCAATCTTGTCTTCAGCGGTTATCAGGTTTCTGGGTATCGATAAAGTATCAAAATCCCATTCCGGGGTAACCCGGAATGAAGCGCCAAGCCGAAGTAGCTGTACTATTGCCTCGATACGTTGCCAATATTCCTGGTTCAAGTCTCCAGCGACGAAATCATCAGCGCCATTAATAGAAGCAAATGACATGGCAAGGCTCAGGGCCTGTATCTCCGGATGCGACTGTGAAAATCGATACTGCTGATCGAAGGCGATGACTTCGCTGATTTCGAAGGATGAATTCAGGGATTTGTAAAATGCATTGTCTGATTGCGGAACGAACGTAATCGTTGGCGAATCGCTATATCCAATCGAACCGCCAATATCACCCGCAGCACCCGATTGCCCTACCCCGCCAACGACCGCCGAACCATCAACGCTAACGGAAAACTGCGTATTAATGGCGCTGACTGAAAGAAACTGCATGGGGTCCAGGTAACGGGACCGGACAATATTGGTCAGCACCTCGCGCGTCACCGTTAACTGGACTGACTCGTTATAGGCTGTATGACTGGAGACAACCTTTTTGGGGCCAAACGAAGTGCACGCTATATTGAGCGCACTGACAACGAGCACACTTGTCAGTAATGTCTTTCGGACCATGTTACCTTCGCGAGACAGGGTGACGACAGTCGTGCCGCCTCCCGGGTCTCCGGAGCGCGCCAGATCGACACAGGGACGCAGCAGGCGGTAAAGGATATGAACATTATCCGGACTCATGTGACTGAATGCGACGTCGAATCTCCGCTCGCCATTTTGCCGCATTGTCCTGCTGCTGATTAAGCAGGATACCGAGAATGTAGGCCGTCACGGCGGCACCTATCAGGGCAACACCGATTTCGAATACGATATCGATGCCGAATTCACGGAACCCCTCGGACAGAAAGGCAAGTCCGTCTGCGAACTTGAGCAACTTGGAAAAAGCGACGAAGGCCACACCCAGCAGGGCCCCTGCCCACAGAAACAGCTTGTGTACATTGACCGGTGCAGTGACCTCGTCGATCAGGTCCGGGTGCGCGTCGAAATAGGCTACCTCCTCGTCGGTCACTTCAGACGGTGACGACTTGAGATAGAGCTTGAAGAACATCTTCTCGCGTTGTCGTGAATCTTCCATACTATCTCCCGGTATTGAACATCGATTGCAAGCAGACAACCTGCACCATGTCTTTATCCCGTTTATCCAATAGATCTGTTCCTGGAGTGAATCCAGCCCTGCCGGCGGTCATTTGCCACTGGCGACTGACTTTACCCGCTCGAAGCCATTCAGCATCCGGGACTTCGAGTACTATTTTTTAACTGCACCCAGGCCGCGGGTAACCGCGCCGAGCAGCGGTCCAATCGCGGCAGGCAACAAGGTATCGATTGGATTGCGAACAAACTTGCGAACCTCCCCCTTTAAAGTAACGAGCTCCGCCTCAGCCAGGGAAATTTCCTCTTCAATATCGCTGAGAGCCATGTCGCGCACTTCTTTGACAATCTCAACCTCGGCGGTTGGTTTCAACGAGTTTGCATAGGCAGCCAATACTGTGGCCAGCAAAAGATCAATCCCACCGACGGTTAATGCCGCCAGTGCCTGACCCCAGTAAGGAACCAGCGCGAAAAACACGGCAAGGCTCAGCATAACCAGACCAAAAACGGCCACGAGTCCGGCCAGTGCGTTGAATTGCAGCTTCTGCGCAGTCAGCCGAAATTCGTTCTTCCTGAGAAGATGCTCAGATCGCAAGGCCACTTTGAGGCTGCGTACGAAATGTTCCATGATCCCTCCTATCTCCGAGAAAACAGTTGACCGACGATGATGCCGAGAGAGAACGCGGCCAGTAATGCCAACACCGGACGCTCACTCGCGGTTTCTTCCAGTTTTGTAACAGCAGTTTCTATTTGTCCAGCAAGGTCCTGAATTGCCTCTTCAGTTTCGTGGGCCTGTTCTTCGGTGGATGAATCCTCTTCCACGTCGTGGGCCTGTGCTTCGCTGACCGAATCCGCTGCTGGAGCCTTTGCAGCGGTGCGAGTCTCCGCTGCCGCTGATTCCTGGTCCTCTGTTTTCCCGGGCGTCGGGCGAGGCTTCTTGCGTTTGGCACGCTGCTCCCTGGCTTCGCGTTGCAGGTTCTTTAGTTCATCTATGTCACTTTTCGGATTCACCACTGTTACCTCCTTCATACTTGAACCAGGATTGATCAACCAGCTGTTGATCTCTGTCTTCTATTCCAGTGCTGGCCTGATCATCGTTCTGCTGGTCTGGATTTAGCCAGTCCGCAAAGACGCGGCTATAGATCGCCAGTACAGTCATGAACAGCGCTGCGAGTATGGGGCCAAGTACAAGACCGGAGATACCAAACAAGCCAAGCCCGCCAAGTGTGCTGAGCAGGATAAGCAGATCCGGCATTTCGGTATCACGGCCGACGAGCATGGGTCTGAGAAAATTGTCAATGGTCCCAACGACTCCCGCTGACCATACCAACAAGCCGATACCGACCAGCGTCTCACCGGACATGAGCAAATAGATCACAGCCGGCGCCCAGACCAGCGTGGCACCGATACCCGGAAGAATCGATAGCACGGCCATGACAGCACCCCAGAATACCGCCGCTTCGATGCCGGCCACGGCAAAGCCGAGACCGCCAAGTGCACCCTGGATGGCGCCGATAATTAATGTACCCTTCACTGTTGCGCGACTGACCGAGAGGCCGACCTGGAGCATTTTTTGTTTATCGGATTGCGACAACGGCGCATAACCCATGATCGTTTCAATCAATGCCGGACCGCTGACAAGAAAGAAAAACATTGCGTACAGCATTACGAACAAGTTCAGGAAAAACGCAACGGTGCCTTGCGACAACTTACCCAGCCCTGTTGCAAGGAATGCACCAATCGTGCCTGCGAACTCGGCAACCTTGGCTGTAATTTTATCGTGGTAAGGCTCGAGTTGATCCGCGAACGGAATCCAGCCCTGCATCTTTTGTTCATTCTGTGTCGGGCTGTCGAGCTGTTGCTCGATCCACGGCGTGACCTCCTGGCTGACTTCAATGGCCTGATCCGCTATGAGGCCAAGCAACAAAATCAGTGGTACGATGATGACCACCAGCGAAATCACCAGGGTCATTAAAGATGCCAGGGTTTTTCGTTCACCCCACACATTAAGCAGCCAGCTATACAACGGATACAAAATACCACTGAACACCGCAGCAAGCAGTAGCGCTATCACAAAGCCGCTAATCATCGCGAAAAACATGCCCGCATAGGCCAACGTCATTACCAAAACGAAGCCTTTACGAAAGCGTTCCCTGGGGGCTATTGCTGCGTTCATTTGTGACGCCTCTTGTTGCTATAGACAGTATTTTGTTTCATACAAACTGGTATCTTGTGTTTTCTACCCTGCCTTGGCATTACCATGAATTACCCCCCCATCCGGGGATGGGGGAGATTTACTATTCCTAATCATTCTGAATAGTGACAAACAATTACTTTTTATCCTCGCCTGGAAAATGCTTTTTCGCTTTATCAAAAGCCATTTGCATGGATTTCATGGACTTGCTAACCCCGCTCTGAATATCATCCCAGGCATCTTCAGAAGCACCTTCGAATTTTTCCCATTGTGCCTGTGCCTGAGCCATCTCCTGCTCGAGCTGATCAACGTAAGGTTGAATGTTTTGCTCGACCTCTTTGGCTCCCAGGTGCATCTGCAACTTGGCCTCGTCAAGCTTTGTCTGCCAGCTTTCCAGCTCTCCATGCAATTCATCCTTCATTGCTTCATGTTCCGTTGCCTGTTCTGCTTTTGGTTCTGCTTTTGGTTCCGTTGCCTGCTCTACTTCTGGTTCCGTTGTTTGCTCTGTCTTTTCGTTCATCTCAATTTCCTCCTTCGGAAATAAATATAGTTTCACAACTTTTTCTCTGTTTCCTCCGCACGGTTTACGCGAACGCAGCGACACACTGGCCTGAATATTTATACCTCGTCGCAGCATTTCACTGGCTATTACATAAGCTCGAAGTCATCAAGCACCCAGGTCTTGTCGATATAGCCCTCGAGCGGACCGTAAAAACGGAATACCACGAAGAACCCTTTGTCGGCATTCGTCCGGACCCAGTTGTTCTCTTTACCTTCTGGTGCTGCTGTCGGCCCGAAAAAGATATCAACCGACCCGTCGGCATTGACCACAGGCTTATCCATACTACCAATTGAATTATTAGTGTTGCCGCCGGCGTCTAACAATCCTCGAGTGGTAGGATCATATGCCGTGACCGCCCAGAAACGTTTCACCGGTGGATTTGCAGGCACACGCAGGCGATAGTTCTCACCACCATCCAGGTACGCGCCCTTGTTATCGCGGAATGCTGTTAAATAAGCCGTACCCTGCCCCGGAGTTGTTGACAACAGGTTAGGTGAAACCACGATAGCCTGGTAATGCCATAGAGTCCTGGCATCAATGTCATTGACACCATCGCGTTCAAAGGTGGTGTTGTGCAGGAACATTTTTTCCCAGTGACGTACAGGCCAGTACTTGATGTCTGGATCGCGCGAGGCGTACACAATAGCACGTGACATCGCTACGCCCTGTTGCGCACCCTGGTCGAGAATCCGCTGCATGCGCTTATCCGGATTGAAGGGCTTTCCCTTGACAATACCGAGCGTGGCCAGACGCCCCAACTGCTCGGCAGCAAACAATTCAGCCGGTTCGTACTGGACGATTTCATTCAACATTTCAAACACAGAACCATCTTCAGCCGGCAGTGGGTTGATACCCATGCCGGTTACGTTGGTGTAGTTAGCCTGTCGTGGTCCGGTGGCCAGCGGGTACACCTGCAGATTCTGCCTGAACCAGTTCACCGCCTGGTCGCCGAGGCCGACTTCGCCAAAACCTCGCATCATGACCCAAATGCGGTAGCTCGGTGAGTTGATTACGAAATAGCCTTTGGGGGCCTCGCCTTGATAACCTGGCGGCACGAACAGGTACTTGCCGCCCTTGCCCTTGTCGGGCCCGACGAAACCGAAATCGACCAGGAACTTGAATAAACCATCATTGGCCGTGCCATACATGCCGGGCGGAATATCAACCACGGTGGGACCGTCGACTTTCAGATCAAGTGAGGCTATGGCGTATACCGTACTGTTATTGCCGGTCAGGAAGGGTTCACTGGGTTTCCAGCCCGGTCCGGCCGCCACCGCGATATCGGATGAGGTCTTGAATTTAAAATCACGAATCTGCGACTTGACAATGGCATACACAGAAAGCGCTGGATAGAAATCCATGTAGGCCTGTGTCGCACGTTGTAAATCCAGTTCATCGTAAATCTTTTGGGTGGTTTCTTCAGTAGGAAATGCTTCAAGATCAAACTTCAGCGTACCGAAGCTGGTTTCAATCCTGTCCGGTGCCGGTTTGAAATCCTTCGAAGTCTGCTTGGCACCGGCGGTTTCGAACAGGTTCCTCGTTTCATCCGGGTTACCGGCATACACCGTTGCCGTCATGCTGAATGCAACCAGTCCGGCCATGGCCAGATTGATGATAGCTTCAGTTTTCATTCTCATTCTCCCTCTGAATTTATTAACCAAACTTTGCAAGAGAAACGCCCGGTGGATTAGGGTGTTTTTCCAGCGATTTGCAGTACCTGCCGACCGCCTGCATATAAGGCCTGAACACCCACGCCCTGGAAGCGATCAGGTTGTCTTGTTCGCGGGGGTCATACTCGATCCGGCAAAAGCACCAATGTCGCCCCAGTCCGGCCGTGAACAGATTGACGGGTGATTTCATTTCCCTATCCCCGGTTTGTCTAGTTGTTTATCAACTGTGTCATTTGTATGTTTCTTGCCGGGCATTGTGGCCAGCGTTTCCATGCTGGCCCAGGCATCCTGCATCATCTTGCTGAGAACGGCGAAAAGAAGGCTGGTACTCAGGCCAATCATCAACACGCCGTTCAGCGCCTCGAGCGCACCCAGCAGCCGTCGTTTACTGGACATCACCAGGTCGCCATAGCCGAGTGTCGAGAAGTTCACCACGGAATGATAAAAGGCCGTCGAAAAGTCTCCCCACTCACCCAGCCAGACGAACAGGCCTGCCCAAAGTGAGATCTGTACCAGGTTACCCGCCAGGATAATCGACATGACCGCTATCAGGATCAATGCTGCCCCATACCAACTCAAATGGATCAACCGACGTTGCTTAAGCATTTTCAGTTCTCCCAGGGTAAGGCCGACAAACAGGCACTGGATTGCCAGGCAAATCATCATGACAGCACCACCGATCAACAGGTTGGCAATCATCTTTCCTGCCTCCCCATCCAGTTAGCCAGCACGTTGGACGCCACACCACGCAAAATCAGAAGGATGGCTGACTGTTCATTCATGTGCCATTTTCCATTTTGTAACTGTGCACGCAAATTGACGGCTTACTGGTACAACTCGATCTCACCGGGCCGCCAGGTAAAGCTGCGGCCATCAAACCGGCTGTTAACAGGGTAACAGTGCTTTTCCATGTTAATTCATCTCCTGAAAGTATGTGTTGTGTTTGACGATGACGGCCAGTTTCCCGGCCGCCACCAAGCCACCACTAGTTCACCAGCTCGATCTCACCCGGACGCCAGCTCTGGTCAATCCATGGCTGTTCGGGACCATAGATACGCAGAGCAATGAACCAGCTTTTTCCGGGAATGGTCTGCAGCCAGTTGCCTTCCATGCCTTTCGGGGCTTCTGGAGAAAAGTAAATATCCATCGATCCGTCGGGATTGGTTTTAATGCCTTCATCCTGACTTCCGAGGGTTGGGAACTGCTGATCGGTCTGCAGCTGGGAACGGGTCTGGGTGTCATACATGGTGATGGCCCAGAAATCCTTGGCCGGCGGGTTCGGCGGTATGTGCAGTTTATAGGTCTTGGAACCGTCAAATATGTTGCCATTCGAATCGAGCATGCCCAAGGAGTAGTCAGAGCCTTTGCCAGCAACGGTCATGGCCATGGCCGGGGAGACACAGATGTAGCCGAAGTGGAAGAGCGCTCGCGGATCCAGGCGATAAGCGCCGTTGCGCGTAAAGGTGGTGTCTTTGTCGGCATAGGCCGTCACCCAGGCTTCACTCTCCTTAAAGGTTAAATTGCCGGGGTCACGCGGGAAATAGCTGATCGCACGGGCAGCGCCATTGGCAATCGCCATGGCATCCTTGAGGATTTTTTTCATCCGTGTATCGGGATTGAAAGGTTGACCCTTTTCAATACCGATGGCTGCCATCATGCCCTTGGCTTCCGGTCCCAGATAATCGTCAGGTTCTCCCTGAATCAGGGTATGCAGTTTTTCAAACGCCGTGTAATCATTCGGCAGGATCACCTGCATTTTCTTGCCGGACGCATTGATGAATTCCATGGCCGGGGGATTGGCTTTTGTGGACAGGGGATAGACCTTCAGGGTGTTCCGGATATTCTTGGAGGCGGCTGGAATGGCTTTTGCGAGCGGCATGCTCTTGTCGAGGTAGCCGCGCATGAAGACCCAAACACCACTGGTTTTGGAAGGAACGACAAAGTAACCATCCGGCACCTCTCCTTTGTAACCTGGAGGCAGGACGAGGAATTTTCCGCCCTTACCTTTATCCGGTCCAGCAACGCCGAGATCGGTCATATACTGAAAAGCCATATCATCCAGAATGCCGAGCATACCAGGCGGCAGATCGATAACGGTCGGACCGTCCTTGAGTAGGTCCAGAAAGCCGACAGCGTACATGGTGGAGGTGTTACCGGTCAGCAGAACCGTCTTGGAATCCATCAGGCTGTCCCAGATGACGATTTTATTGGAGGAGTCTGCGCCGACCGCCGCTTGCCCTTCGCGAAGAGCATTGGCAGACAGGGCTGGAATTGAATTCAGGTAGACATTTACGGCACGTGACGTGTCGAGATAGTCGTAAATCGCTTTCGTGCTTTCTTTTGTCGGAACTCCGTCAAAATAGTTCAGGATTCCGATAGATGTTTCGACTTTATCCGGCGCGGTAAATGCTTTTGGAATGTCCGTGGTCATTTTCATTTTCGGTGATGCTGCCCATGCAGCCGTTGTCAGGCCGGCCACCATCAATCCTGTAATGGCCATGGTTGCTAATGATTTCATTTTCAACGTTGAAGCTCCTTTTTGTTCCGGCGAGGCGAGTTTTAACCGGCCCCGCCGGTTTTATCAGAAAACTGTTTTTCTCTGTAGATCGCCTTTTTATCGGCGACGCTGGGCCGGTCTCGGTCTCGGACTCGGCCTCTGCATCGGTCTGCTGGGAAGCTGTGACGGGCGGCCCATACTCGGCGGCCTGGGCTTGATGTGCCCGGGTTGAACAGGCCTGCGATCATAGTCGTGACGGACATATACGTCTCTTCCCCAGTTAGGATAAGGGTCATGGTAACTCTGGTAATAGACATGACCGCCGCCCGAACTGGCACAACCACCTAAAAACAGCCCCGCGATGACAAAGAAAACTCCGGATATGAGATTAATTGGTTTTCCCATGATGATTACTCCGCCGCCGTAGTTTTTGCCGACCATCGCTCGATAATTACTAACGCGCCTGACGGATCAGACAGCAATGACACGCGATTGCCGTCGGCAGTTTGTCTGGGCTCAACCAAGATCTTTCCCCCCAGATTTTTTGCCTTCACGACAATCTCATCGGTATCGGCGACCCGTACCACCGGCACCCAGCGCATCTCAAGCTTACTGTTCGCCGAGTGGCGGATACCCGCTCGCCATTTCCCCTCTTTCATCAGGATAAGATAGTCGGTTTTTTCACCCTCAAAATGGTATCCG
>CAJQNP010000023.1 GCA_905479705.1 uncultured Gammaproteobacteria bacterium | reverse complement strand
AATGCTGGGAGCCGGCAATGTAGATGATCTTGTTCATTTCGGGCGCGTTCACCAGGTTGAACCACAGCCGGCATTGTAGCAAAGCTGACGCGACGGTTCGCTGACTATCCCGTTGGCAGCAGTCTGATGTGAATGGCTTTGTCAGGCTTGCATGACTGCGCTAAGATGCCTGCCTGTTGAGTATCGTCCTGATGCACCCTCTTTCGCTGCCGGTCAGGGTTCAATAGACCGACTGCGTATCGGACCTGATGCGATGAATCCCCAGACGCCTGCATTCTGCTGATGACACTGTTGCTGACAACCCAGTCCTACCGCAAGGATGAGCCCACGCCGTTCGGCCTGCTGCTGGAGATGGATGCCGATGATGGTCGCATCCTGCGCCAGCTACGCATCAGCACGCCGGTCAAGTCGGCGCTGCCCGGTGAGCGTCTCAAGCCCGGACTGCGCGGTATCTACAGCTACCAGGGTCAGCTCTACGTGTGCACCTGGAACCGTGTGTACATCGTGGATCCCGCGACCTTCCAGGTCACCGCTGAACTGAGCCATCAATGGATGTCGGACCTGCATGGCATTCATGTCAACGAGGACGGTATCTGGCTGACCTCGTCGCTACCGGATGCGCTGCTGCTGTATGACTTCGACGGTACGCCGAGGGCGGCATTCTGGATACCGGAATCGTGCCTCTATGAAACACAGGTCGCAGTGGACCGGGACATTGACTGGCGCATGCGTGGCAAGGGGTTTCGTGGCTTCAAGGAGTTTCATGCCAACCATGTGACCCTGTGCGGTGACACGGTCTACCTGACCGGTCGCGGGCGCGGTGACAACTCCGGCCGGGTCGTCAGTTTTGACCGACGGGTGTTTATCGAGAAGGGTACCTTGCAGGACAGTGACCTGACGGTCTTCGCCGATCAGCTGCAGGGGCCGCATGACGGCGAGTGGGCCAATGGCAGTTTCTGGCTGACGGAGACGCGCACCTCGGGCCTGTGCAAGCTGGATGAGGCGGGCAACGTGGTGTTGCGTGCGCAGGTGGGCACCGATGAGGGTGGCAGGTTTCTGATGCGTGTCATGCTCTACCTGAAGGCGCTGTTTCGTTCAGGGAAGCGGCGCTTCTCCATCACCCGCTGGACGCGTGGCCTGGCCATCAGCCATGATGATATCTTTGTCGGGCAGTCGACCTGGGCCGGGGATGATGTTGCGCGGGCGCGGGTCGTACACATGGACGCCCGCAGCCATGAAATCAGGAACACCTTTTACGTCGATATCCCGTTCTACCCGGAGACGCGCATCTTCCAGGTGTACATCGCACCGCCAGTGTGACTGTTCAGGGATAATCTGATTAACGCGTTATTCTTGCCGTTGGCAGGGTAGTAGGGTCGAATTCATTCGAGCGGCAGTGTCTCGCAGCAACCTGCCATCCTGGTTCAAATGTTGCTGGATGAATAAACCCGGTCCTGCAATGCACCCCGAGACGCGCATCTTCCAGGTGTACATCGCAGAGCCAATGTAGCCGGGTCAGCTGTTGTTCCAGCCAAGGTCGCGATCGAGTGCCGTGAACAACTGTGCATTGGGCTCCCGAAAATAGTCCCTGAGTCGTTGGTACACGGCATCGGGCAGTGTCTCCTTGTTGGTGGCGATACCGCGTGATTTTTGCACGGGTACACGAAATCCTGCATCAACACCGAGGAAGCCAAAGATGTCTGCCAGGCAGGCGGCCGGATCGCTGAACAGCCTGTCGCTGCTCTCTATATACAGTTGCTGCGGATCGAACACCTGCCAGTAGCGTTGCAGTTGTTCGAGGTAAAGCCCGCGGCGCTGGTAGCTGAACCAGATCAGTTCACGGTCGTAACTGCATTGGCCCTGCAGGGCGCGCTGCCAGGCATCGGCCGTGCGTTCCTGCTCGGCATCCAGTGCGTCCATGATGGGCAGTGTCTCCTTGCCGGAGCGCAGGGCGTGGAAGTAGTGCGATATGGCGCGCTCCACCGGGTCGCGCAGCAGCGCAATCAGCCGCATGTTCGGATTGAACGCATGAATGCGCCCGGCAATCGGCGGGCACAGCAGGTAGAACGGCGAGGCCTCGCCGCTGATGGCGCCCTGCGGGACATTCCAGGTGTAGGGGAACTGGGCCCGGTACCAGCGCTCTCCTGAGTCGTAGTGACGGTCGAAAAAATGCACTTCCTTGCGGTGACTGGGAACGATCTGCGGGTGCTGCCGCAGGCGTTCGAACAGGGTCGAGGTACCGCATTTCATGGCGCCGATGACCACGAAGTCGGGGCGTGCGCGCAGGACAGCGGTGGAGCGGTAATAGCGCTGGCGCAGTGACTTGATGAGCTTGCGGCTGGACATGTCAGGACCGGTTGCTCATTGTGGCTGAATCCGTTGTAGCGCGCAGGTCACGGCTGATGGTCCAGATGACCGGCAGCCAGAAATAGATCCAGTTCGGGAACGGGTTGGAGATCAGCCGGTAACCGTCGGTCATCAGGTAGATGATACCGAAGGCCGACAGCAGCAGCGGCTTGATGTCCTGTTCTGACAACCAGTAGCGCCAGCCCTGGTGCAGTACCCGCAGCATCAGCCACAGCAGCAGGCCGGCCGACACCAGGCCGCCATACAGGGCCGTCGACAGCAGGATGTTGTGCGGATGCCCGATGGACGTGCCCCTGATGCTGATGGAGGTATCCACCAGCAGGCCGTGACCGAATAGCGGTGCCTGCGCAATCTGTGACAGCGCCTGTTGCCAGATGGAGAGGCGGTGCGAGTCCCAGCCACGACGACTGACCATGGTGAGCAGTTCATCCGACCAGCCAACGGCGGCAACGGCGATGGTCAGGCCGATGCAGGCCAGCGCGACGAGGTAACGCCTTTCCCGGGTGATGAGTGCACCCAGCAGCAGCACCAGCAGCGTGGCCAGGAAGACGCCGCGGCTCTGCGTCAGCACGATGACCAGCGCCGCCATGGCGACCGCCAGTACCCCGGGCAGCCAGCGGCGCCAGGCCCGGGCCGCGGTGACATAGGGCACGGCCATGAAGTGGTACAGGCCGACAAATCCGTACAGGCTGGCGGCGAAACCCGGGTGGCGCAACTGGCCGATGGCCTTCAGCCGCGCCCGCGGGAAGTTGTGGTCCTGGTAGAACCACCAGATCGACAGTGCCCCGGTGATGATGATCAGCCAGCCGAGCCAGTAGAACAGGCGCGCGTCATGGCCCGGGTGTCTTGTCAGGATGTCGCTGCCGATCAGCACGAAGCCGGCAATGTACAGGCCATGCAGCAGCACCTTGTCCGCCATATCAATCTCGGTGGAGTTTGACCAGGTGAGTGACAGCAGCAGTGACGTAATCAGCAGACCGGCAATGACGAGGGTGGGTGAACCGGCAAGCCGTGCCGCGAACTGGCGCCATGGGAATACCAGCAGGAACGGCAGCAACAGCCCGACGCGGAACAGGTTGCTGTGCCACTTGTCCTCCGGGATGAAATAGAACTCGGCAATGAACAGCAGGAACAGCAGCGGGAACCAGGCGGAGTGGTAGATACGCGTGCGCAGGCGATTGATATTGTCGAGGTTCATACGTCTGCCTGGTTGCCAAAGCGGTACTGTAGTTGATCAATGTCATCGGCATACACGCGTGCGACCAGCTCGGTCAGGTCCGCATCATAGTCATCCGTGTAGCGAGGACGCGAGGCCGGGTTGCGGTTGTCCACCAGCACCCTGGGCAACTCTGTCACTGGTGCGCCGATCTGTTCGCACACGGCCTTGAAGTCGTCGTCGATTGTTTCAAAGCGACAGATATAGTCCATCTCGATCTTGCCATTGGCGGAAGTGATCCAGCGGGTCTGCGGCCGCAATGCCCTGGGCAGGTCATCCGGGTCGGCGAGGCGGCTGCGCAGGAATTCAGCGAATGGCATGTCCAGCGTTCCGGTGATGTAGCGGTTGTTCCACCACCAGGAATGGATGCGCTGCCACGGGTTCCTGACCACCGTGAACTTGAAGTACTCCTGCCAGACCTTGTGACCGTAGTGCTTGCGGTAGGCACATGCATTGTAGTGTTTTTCCTTGCCCGTGGTGACCGGGTAGAACGTGCCGGTTGCCTCGTCAACGGCGCCTGTGTTGGTTTTCTCGAGGGCGTTCAGGGCAACCTCGATACTGCTGCCTGCGGTCTTCGGGATGTGCACGAAGATGGCCTTGTGGGTGTGGATGATCAATGTTGTCAGGTTTTCTTGTTGCGTAGGGTGGCTGTAACTCGGGAAGCGGGCATTATCGATACCCTTACAGGTATCTGCTCTTGAGTTGTTCGATCAGTGATTCAGACAGAAAGCTGGCGTTCTTGTCAAAGCCAGGGGCGCGCCGAATGTTCTCATTCCACAGGTGGATAGCACGTGTTTCTGTGAACAGGTCAATGTCGTCCTTGAGTGTGTCATCAAAGACGCTTTCCCAGTTTCTGGGTGCTATCGGGTAGAAGGCCGTAAATGGTAATGCCCTTTCAAGCAAGTCAAAGTGGTCCAGCGCCTGCTTGAAGCCACGTGGTCCACCGGCCTCACCCCAGGCGATATTGTTGCGCTGGTTGCCGAGCAGGAAGCGTTTGAATTTTTTCCGGCGCGTTTTGCGACTGTCATAAGGCAGCACCCTGTTAGGTTGTCTGCAGGTATCAGCCATGAATCGCGGCAGTGGATGCTGCCTTGGAAACTTCAGTACACCGATGGCCGGCTCCCGTGTCTGGAAATTACCGAACACGATCTCCTCGCTATAATCGAAGGGTCGCAGGCAGACGATATCCATGTCGGCCCAGTACTGGCCGTGACGGTACAGCAGTTCCCAGCGGAACCAGTCTGAGTAACAGGCGACGCTGCTACCCCGGGTGGTGAAGATATGTTTCTCCGGAATGATGTCGTTGGCGTCCCGGGTCGTGACGCCTGCCGGGATACCGCGGACATCATCATAGACATACAGGTCATAGGGATGACCGTTTTTCAGAAACGAGGCAATGGACAGCTGTTCAAGCAGGGACAGTTCCGGCCCTATCCA
>CAJQNP010000022.1 GCA_905479705.1 uncultured Gammaproteobacteria bacterium | reverse complement strand
CAGCTGTCAGAGGCAGCCGGCGTGCTGCAGGGTCGAATCTCGGGTGACGATGTTGCCTTTCGCGGCATCAGCACCGATACCCGCACACCTGCAAGCGGCGCGCTTTTTTTTGCGCTGCAGGGTCCCAACTTTGACGGCCATGCCTTTCTTGACGATGCGCGCCGGCAGGGTGCAGTGGCAGCTGCCGTGAACCACCGCTGTGATTCGCCCATGCCGCAGGTCGAGGTCAAGGATACCCGTCTGGCACTTGGGCAGCTGGGCGAATACTGGCGCCGGAAATTTTCCATTCCCGTGGTGGCGATCACCGGCAGCAACGGCAAGACCACGGTGCGTGCGATGACAGAATCGATCCTGTCCGGTTGTGGCCGTGCGCTGTCGACGCAGGGCAATCTGAATAACGATATCGGTCTGCCGCTGACGCTGGCGCGGCTTGGCGCGGAAGATCGGTTCGCGGTACTGGAGATGGGGGCCAATCATCACGGCGAGATCGATTACCTTGCCGGCCTGGCACACCCGACCATCGCGGTTGTGACCAATGCCGGTCCGGCACACCTGGAAGGCTTTGGCGATCTGCAGGGTGTGGCGCGTGCCAAGGGTGAATTGTTTGCACGCCTCGAGGCAGACGGCACCGCGGTTATCAATGCCGATGACGCATTTGCGCCCCTGTGGCGTGAACTTGCCGGCCACTGTCATGTCGTGGACTTTGGTCTCGACAATGACGCCGCGGTTACCGCCGGGTGGCAGGGCGACACGGCTGGCAGTGATGTGCGCATCAGGACTGCGGATGGCGAGATCGACGTGCGCCTGCCGCTGCCTGGCAAGCACAACGTGATGAATGCACTGGCCGCGTGTGCCGTTTCCATGGCCGCCGGTGCCGATCTGGCAACCGTGAAGCGGGGGCTGGAGTCGCTGTCAGCGGTGGCCGGTCGCTTTAACGTTTACAAGCTGCCGGGTGACATCACCGTGATCGATGACACCTACAATGCCAATCCCGAATCCCTGAATGCAGCACTGAATGTCCTGTCGCTGGCCGACACTGACAGCTGGCTGGTGCTTGGCGACATGGGTGAACTGGGTGAAGCGGGAGCTGCGCTGCATGCCGACGCCGGTCGCAAGGCGCGTGCAGCCGGTGTAAGCCGCCTGTACGCACTCGGGGAGCTGGCTGGACATGCAGTCGAGGCGTTTGCCGGTCCCGGCGGTGCCTATGCATCGATGGATGACTTGCTGGCTGCGCTGCACGCCGACCTGTCGGGTCCCTTGCATATCCTGGTGAAGGGTTCACGCAGCATGCGCATGGAGCGCGTGGTGACTGCGCTGGGTGGCAGTACGGATCGCGGAGGCAAACACTGATGCTGTTATATCTCGCCGAGTACCTGAGCCAGTTTCACAGCGGTTTCAATGTATTCCAGTACCTCACCCTGCGGGCGATTCTCGGTGTGCTGACCGCGCTGCTGATCTCCTTCCTGGTCGGCCCCGAGATGATCCGCCGCCTGGGCCGTTACCAGATCGGTCAGCCGGTCCGCGATGACGGCCCGCAGACACACCTCGTCAAGGCGGGCACGCCCACCATGGGTGGTGCATTGATCCTGGTGGCCGTGGCCATCGCGACCCTGCTGTGGGCCGACCTCGGTAACCGCTACGTCTGGGTGATGCTGGTGACGACCACCCTGTTCGGTGCCATCGGCTGGGTGGATGATTACAAGAAGCTCGTGCTGAAGAACTCCGACGGTCTGTCGGCACGCAGCAAGATACTCTGGCAGTCCGGTGTCGCGTTGTCCGTGGCGATGTTTCTCTACCTGACATCAACCACGCCGGCCGAGACGTCCCTGATTGTGCCGTTCTTCAAGGACATCGCGATCAACCTCGGCTGGTTCTACGTGGTGCTGACGTTCCTCGTCATTGTCGGTTCCAGTAATGCGGTCAACCTGACCGATGGCCTGGATGGACTGGCGATCCTGCCGACCGTGCTGATTGCCGGTGCGCTCGCGGTATTTGCCTACGTGACCGGTAACGTGAAGTTCTCGGTCTATCTCGGCATACCCTACATTCGCGATGCCTCCGAGGTGGTGGTGTTCTGCGGGGCACTGGTGGGTGCCGGCCTGGGTTTCCTCTGGTTCAACGCCTACCCGGCGATGGTGTTCATGGGCGATGTCGGTGCGCTCGCACTCGGTGCGGCCCTGGGTATCGTCGCCGTGCTGGTCCGCCAGGAGCTGGTTTTCATGGTGATGGGTGGCGTGTTTGTCATGGAGACGGTGTCGGTCATCCTGCAGGTTGCTTCCTACAAGCTTACCGGGCGACGCATATTTCACATGGCGCCGTTGCATCATCACTTTGAATTGAAAGGCTGGCCGGAACCGCGCGTCATTGTGCGCTTCTGGATTATTACCGTGATCCTCGTGCTGGTCGGGCTGGCGACCCTGAAGATTCGTTGAGCGCATGGACCGATCGGCACACAGGCAACACACCGCTTTGAGTATTGATTAATGGCAGTCCCGGCAACCGTAATGACAGACATGTTTGACAAGACCTGCAGGACGCTGGTGGTCGGTCTCGGCGAGACCGGCCTGTCGGTGGCGCGTTACCTGTCAGGGCAGGGCGTGCCGGTGGCCGTGGTAGACAGTCGCGCCGAGCCGCCTGCGCTGGAACGTTCGCGTGCCGAGCTGCCCGCCGATGTTGCGCTGTTCCTCGGTGACTTTAACGCAGAGGCCTTTGAACGCGCCGAACAGATCGTTATCAGCCCCGGGGTTTCCATGCAGGAACCGGCCATTGCCGCAGCGCTTGCGCGCGGTGTCCCGGTGATTGGTGACATAGAGTTGTTCGCGCAGGCTGCCGTGGCGCCGGTGATTGCAGTCACGGGGTCCAATGGCAAGAGCACCGTGGTCACCCTGCTGGGGGCAATGGCGCGCCGTGCGGGTCTGGATGTGCGCGTCGGCGGTAACATCGGTACGCCGGCGCTTGACCTCATCACGCAGCAGGAACCGGACCTGTACGTGCTCGAGCTGTCGAGTTTTCAGCTGGAGACGGTGTCGTCGCTGCGCCCGCAGGCGGCTGCCGTGCTGAACGTCAGTGCCGATCACCTGGATCGCTACACCGATCTGCAGGCGTATGCGGCAGCCAAGCAATCCATTTTCAGGCAGGCCGCGGTACAGGTATTCAATCTCGATGACGCGCTGGTGACCTCGCTGGTTGACCAGGCGCAGCCGCACACGGGTTTCAGCTGCAGGGTCCCGAATGACGACAACTACGGTCTGCTGGCCGTCGAGGGTCAGACATGGCTGGCACGGGGTCGCAGGCTGATCATGCCGGCCGCTGCCATCAGCATGGCCGGACAACATAACCTGACCAATGCCCTGGCGGCACTGGCGATGGGTGAAGTGGCGGGCATTCCGCTGGCGAGCATGATAGAAACGCTGACTGAATTCCGGGGGCTGCCGCACCGCATGCAGTATGTCGGGTCCGGCAATCACGTGCGCTGGTTCAATGACTCGAAGGGCACCAACGTGGGTGCCACGCTGGCCGCCATCGAGGGTATCGATGAGCAACTGGTGTTGATCGCCGGTGGTGACGGCAAGGGCGCGGATTTCACACCGCTGGCTGCTGCCTTGCAAGACAAGGGGCGTGCGGCCGTGCTGATCGGCAAGGATGCGGGCTTGCTGGAAACGTTGTTGCAGGGGGTCGTAGCTGTGCGCCGGGCCAGCGATATGCCCGAGGCCGTCAGGTTCGCTGCCGAACTGGCGCAACCGGGTGACTGCGTGCTGCTGTCTCCGGCCTGTGCCAGTACCGATATGTTCCGTAACTTTGAACAGCGCGGTGATGCGTATCTGCAGGCCGTGCAGGAGTACCTGTCCTGATGGTCGCCGCGGCACAACAGGCCCGCCGTATCGAAGCCGGCACGTCACGGCTGCCACGGGTTGATTACTTGCTGATATTCAGTGCCCTGTCGCTGGCGCTGCTCGGGCTGGTGATGGTGTCCTCGGCCTCGATTACCTTTGCGGATCGCGAGATCGGGCACCCGTTTTACTACGCGATACGCCAGTCCATCTATATCGGTTTTGGTGTGTTCGTCGGTGCACTGCTGTTCAAGCTGCGTCTGGTAGACCTGGAACGCATGGGAATGACGCTGTTGCTGCTGGCCTTTGCCATGTTGCTGCTGGTGCTGGTGCCGGGCGTGGGCGTGGAAGTCAACGGTGCATCGCGCTGGATCAATGCCGGGCTGTTCAGGCTGCAGGTGTCCGAGCCGGCGAAACTGTTCTTCATTATCTATCTTGCCGGCTACCTCGCGAAGTACGGTGACGAGGTGCGCTCGCAGATATCCGGGTTCCTCAAGCCGCTTGGCCTGCTGGTGATTGCCGCGGTGTTGCTGCTGGCCGAACCGGATTTTGGTGCGACCGTCGTGCTGGCCGCGATCGTCATGGGCATGATCTTCATGGCAGGCGTCAAGCTTTACCAGTTTGGCGGCATGCTCGGACTGGGCGCGGTGCTGATGGCAGGCATGGCGGTGTCGTCTCCCTATCGAATGACACGCCTGAAGACCTTCATGGATCCCTGGGCTGATCCGTTTGACACGGGCTTTCAGCTGACGCAGTCACTGATCGCGATTGGCCGTGGCGAGTGGTTTGGTGTGGGGCTGGGCGCCAGCATCCAGAAACTGTTCTACCTGCCCGAGGCACACACGGATTTTGTGTTTGCCGTACTCGCGGAAGAGCTCGGTCTGTTCGGTGTGTGCACGATCATCGTGTTGTATTCCGTGCTGGTGTGGCGCGCCTTTAGCATCGCCGTGCAGGCCGCCAAGGCAAACAACCTGTTTGCCTCGTATCTCGCCTACGGCCTCGGTATCTGGTTTGGCCTGCAAAGCTTTATCAATATCGGTGTGAACATGGGCCTGTTGCCGACCAAGGGCCTGACCCTGCCGCTGATGAGTTATGGCGGTTCCAGCATGGTGGTGATGTGCATGGCCATTGCCCTGCTGTTGCGTATTGACTATGAAACCCGCTGCACGGCGGCCGGCCTGTCGGCCAGTGGCATTGCCGCCGCAACCCTGCGCAGGTCGTCGACATGATGGCGACAGCGAATGACAAGCGGCCGGTGCTGATCATGGCGGGTGGTACCGGTGGACATGTCTTTCCGGCGCTCGCCGTGGCGGCGGAGTTGTCTGCCAGTGGCGTGGCCGTATCCTGGCTGGGGACGCAGCGCGGACTGGAATCCCGGGTGGTGCCGGCGGCCGGTTACCCGCTGGAGACCATGCGCGTCTCCGGTGTGCGTGGCAAGGGCCTGCTGCGCAAGCTCATGGCACCGTTCATGCTGATGCTTGCCCTGGTGCAGGCGCTGTTAATCCAGCTGCGCCTGCGTCCGCGCGCCGTGCTCGGCATGGGCGGCTTTGCAGCTGGACCGGGCGGTGTCATCGCCTGGTTGCTGCGTCGACCCTTGCTGATTCATGAACAGAACTCCGTCGCGGGCCTGACCAACAAGTGGCTGGCACCGCTGGCGCGTACTGTCATGGAGGCGTTCCCCGGCAGCCTGCCACAACGCCTGCATGTCATTCATACCGGCAACCCGGTGCGTGCAGAGATCACCCGGTTGTCTCCACCCGAAGAGCGCCTTGCCGGTCGTGGCGGGGCGCTGCGCGTGCTGGTCATCGGTGGCAGTCTGGGTGCGCGTGCGTTAAACGAGGCTGTGCCGGCGGCAGTCCGCCTGCTGGCCGCTGCCCATGAGCTGGATATCCACCACCAGACAGGCAGTGCCGACGTCGAGACGGTGCGATCGGCCTATGCAGACATCAACAGCGCTGCGCGCGTGGAGGCCTTTGTCGAGGACATGGCGGCGGCCTATGCCTGGGCAGACGTGGTGATCTGTCGTTCCGGGGCACTGACCATTGCCGAGCTGGCTGTTGTCGGGGTGGCTTCTATCCTGGTGCCGTTTCCGCATGCGACGGATGATCACCAGACAGGCAACGCGCGCTTCCTGGCCGATGCCGGCGCCGCAATCTTGTTGCCACAAACCGAATTGAGTGCCGGCAAGCTCGCCGGCCTGATCGCCGACTTCTGCGGGCAGCGTAATATGCTGCTGGAGATGGCCTGCCGCGCGCATGAGCTGGCCATGCCGGATGCTGCCCGCCGGGTTGCCGCACATTGCCTGCGTGCTGCCGGCATTGATGCAGAGACTTTATCTGCGGGGCCGGCCTCATGAGCCCGACCAGTCACCCGACTGCTGTTGCACAACCCAAGGGCATGGGCCGTGTGCGGCGCGTGCATTTTGTCGGTATTGGCGGTGCCGGTATGAGCGGCATTGCCGAGGTGATGCACAACCTGGGTTACCAGGTCAGTGGTTCTGATCTGGGTGAAAACAACGTGACGCGACGTCTGGTGGAGCTGGGTGTCGAGGTGTTCATCGGGCACGATGCGGCGAATGTTGCCAGCGCCGATGTGGTGGTTGTCTCGACCGCCATAGCCCCGGACAATCCGGAGCTGCTCGCGGCTCGCCAGGCGCGTATCCCGGTGGTGCCACGCGCCGAGATGCTCGCCGAGCTGATGCGTTTCCGTTACGGCATTGGTGTAGCGGGCACACATGGCAAGACAACGACCACCAGCCTTACCGCCAGTCTGCTGGCAGAAGGCGGGCTGGACCCGACCTTTGTGATTGGCGGGCAGTTGAACAGTGCAGCCACCAATGCACAGCTGGGTTCCGGTCATTACCTGGTGGCCGAGGCGGACGAGAGCGACGCGTCCTTTCTCTACCTGCAGCCCTCCATGGCCGTGGTGACCAACATCGACGCGGATCACCTGCCGACCTACGAGGGTAATTTTGAGCGCCTGCGCCAGACCTTTATCGATTACCTGCATCACCTGCCGTTCTACGGGCTGGCAGTGTTGTGCCTCGATGATCCCGAGGTGGAGAGCATCCTGCCCGAGGTGACGCGCTCGGTAATTACCTACGGCATTGATTCCGATGCGGACGTGACCGCCAGTGATATCGAGCAGCAGGCACAGCAGACCCATTTCAGCGTGCGCCGGGCCGGGCACGATGAGTCGTTGTCGATTACGCTGAACCTGCCCGGAAGACACAATGTCCTGAACGCGCTGGCGGCCATTGCGGTTGCGACCGAGCTGGGTGTCTCCGACCAGGCAATCCAGCGGGCCCTGTCCGGTTTCCAGGGTATAGGGCGACGCTTTCACATGGCCGGCGAGGTTCATTTTGCCGCCGGCGACGTTTTAATGATTGATGATTACGCGCATCACCCGCGCGAGATCGAGCCAACACTGGCGGCGGTTCGTGCCGGCTGGCCGGAGCGTCGACTCGTGGTGGTGTTCCAGCCGCACCGCTACTCGCGTACGCATGACCTGTTTGATGATTTCATCCAGGTGTTGTCCGGCGTCGATGTGCTGGTGCTGAGTGAGGTCTATGCGGCCGGTGAGGCGCCGATCAGTGGCGCGGATGGCCGTTCCCTGTCGCGCGGCATTCGTGCCCGCGGCCACGTTGACCCGGTATTCGTCGAGAAGCTGGAGATGTTGCCAGCCGTCCTCGATGACGTGCTGCATGCCGGTGATGTGTTACTGACCCTGGGTGCGGGGGATATCGGTGCGGCGGCTGCGCGACTCGCGGCGGGCACGAGGTGAACCGGGAATGATGGCGGCCGAGAAAACACATCACTGGCGAGGCGATATGCGCATCAACGAATCGATGTCCAGGCATACCTCGTGGCGTACCGGTGGTCCGGCACGACGCTTTTACAAGCCGGCGGACCTCGATGACCTGTGTGATTTTCTCCAGGAAATGGATCCCCGCGAGCCACTGCTGTGGCTGGGCCTTGGCAGTAACCTGCTGGTGCGCGATGGCGGTTTCCCTGGAACGATTATCCTGGTCCACGGCGTTTTGACGGGGCTTGACTGGCTTGATGACACGACCCTGCGTGCCGCTGCCGGCGTGACCTGCGCCAAGGTCGCACGTGTGAGCGCGAAGCAGGGGCTCACAGGCGCGGAATTTCTTGCTGGTATTCCCGGGACCATGGGCGGTGCACTGGCGATGAATGCCGGTGCCTTCGGTGGCGAGACCTGGGACCATGTTGTCGCGGTCGAGACGATTGACCGCGGCGGGCAGTTGCATACACGCACACCGGAAGAGTTCCGCATTACCTATCGCACGGTTGTCGGGGCTGCGGATGAATGGTTTGTTGCGGCGCACCTGGCACTTGACCACGGTGATTCTGAACAGGCGCAGGCGAACATCCGTGAACTGCTGGCACAACGCTCGGCCTCGCAGCCAACCGACCAGTTCAGTTGCGGTTCGGTATTTCGTAACCCTCCCGGTGACCATGCCGCGCGACTTATCGAGGCGGCCGGGTTGAAAGGCAAGATGCTGGGCGGTGCACAGGTATCCCCAAAGCATGCCAACTTTATTATCAATACCGGCAATGCCAGTGCGGCGGATATAGAGACCCTGCTCAACCAGGTGCAGGGCCGTGTTGAACAGTTGTACGACGTGCGCCTTGAAAGCGAGGTTCGCATCGTGGGTGAGCATGCAGCAACATGAATAGCAACGGCCACATAAATGCACGGGCATACGGCAGGATCGCCGTGCTGATGGGTGGTGATTCCGCCGAACGCGAGATCTCGTTGATCAGCGGCGCGGCGGTACTGCGCGCCATGCACGCGGCGGGTATTGACGCCCACTCTATTGATGCCGCGGACGAGCAGTTGCTGGGCAAACTGGTGCAGGGTAACTACAGCCAGGTCTTCGTTGCGCTGCACGGTCGCGGTGGCGAGGACGGCGTGATCCAGGGGTTGCTGGAAAGCATCAAACTGCCGTACACCGGCAGCGGTGTGCTGGGTTCTGCACTCGGCATGGATAAATTGCGCACCAAGCAGGTCTGGCAGAGCGTCGGACTGCCGACGCCCGGTTTTGCGGTGCTCACCAATGCGGCGGATGTCAGTCGCGTGCGCGACACGCTGCAATACCCGGTGATGGTCAAGCCTTCTCATGAAGGCTCCAGTATCGGAATCTCGAAGGTGAATGCAGCAGACGGGCTGATGGCCGCCTGGCAGCTTGCTGCACAGTACGACGCGGCCGTACTGGTCGAGCAATGGATCGAGGGCAGGGAATATACCGCCGGTATTCTCGGCGACGAGGCCTTGCCGCTGATCTGCCTGGAGACACCCAACAGCTTTTATGACTATGCGGCCAAGTACGAGACTGACACGACACGTTACCTGATCCCTTGCGGGCTGGATGAGGCGCAAGAGGCCGAACTGCAGGCCATGTCGCTGGCGGCGTTTTCTGCCGTTGGTGCATCCGGCTGGGGGCGGGTCGATTTCATGCTGGATACGGACGGTGCGCCCTGGCTGATCGAGGTGAATACCGTGCCGGGGCTGACCGATCACAGCCTGGTACCGATGGCGGCGAAGGCGCGCGGTATCGGTTTCGGCCAGCTGGTGTGCCGCATACTGGATGCCGGACGGCAGACCGCGCATGCCGCGCGCAGGGAGGCCGGTTGTGCCTAGACAAAAACAGCCACCGTTGAAGATGCTCAGCGCGCTGCTGAAGCAACATGTTCGCACCCTGACCGGCGTGGCCTTGCTGGCGATACTCGCCGGCACTCTCGCGCTGGCCAAGCACTGGGTATCCGACCCCTACCGTTTTCCACTGGATGTCGTGCAGGTGAAGGGTGACTTTCGCCATCTCGACAAGCAGAAATTACAGGATGCAGTGGCCATACACGTGGCGGGTGGTTTTTTTACCGTGGATGTCGCTGCGATCCGTGCTGCCGCTGAACAGCTGCCGTGGGTGTACAAGGCCACGGTGCGGCGTGTCTGGCCTGCGACATTGCGTATCAATATAGAAGAGCAACAGGCGATTGCCCGCTGGGGCGAGCAGGGTTACCTGAACAGCAACGGCGAGCCGTTCTTTCCGGATGCCCTCGTCGGCTCGCTGGACCTGCCAGAGCTTGCCGGACCTGAAGGGCATGAACTGAACGTGCTGGAGAGTTTCCAGCGTGTCAATAAAACACTGGCACCGTTGCAGATCGCGGTGATGCGCATGGAGCTGGACAGTCGGCGTGCATGGCACCTGCAGGTCGGAGATGGCGTCATGCTGGAGCTGGGTCGTACAGACACCCGGGAGCGTCTGCAGCGGTTTATCAGCGCCTATCCGATGCTGTTCGCAGGCCGGATACAGGATTTGAAACGAGTCGATCTGCGCTACAGCAACGGGTTTTCAGTGTACTGGCAACAACTCGCAGTCACCCCGGAATCAGGGACACAGGGTTAGGAAACGGGAATTAAACGGAATGCCGCGGAAAACAGAAAAGAATCTGATTGTAGGTCTGGATATCGGCACCTCGAAGGTGGTGGCCATTGTTGGCGAGGTGATGCCGGAAGGCGAACTGGAGGTGATCGGTATCGGTTCGCATCCCTCGCGTGGATTGAAGAAGGGCGTCGTGGTGAATATCGAGTCGACCGTGCACTCGATACAACGCGCGGTGGAGGAGGCCGAGCTGATGGCCGGCTGCCAGATACATTCGGTGTATGCCGGTATCGCCGGCAGTCATATCCGCAGCCTGAACTCGCATGGCATTGTCGCGATACGGGACAGTGAGGTGGGTGCAGGTGACATCGAGCGTGTTATCGACGCGGCCCGTGCCGTGGCCATACCGGCTGACCAGAAAATCCTGCACATCCTGCCGCAGGAATTCGTTATCGATAACCAGGAAGGTATCCGCGAACCGGTGGGTATGTCCGGGGTGCGTCTCGAGGCCAAGGTACACATGGTGACGGGTGCCGTGAGTGCCGCGCAGAACATCATCAAGTGTGTGCGCCGCTGCGGTCTGGAGGTGGACGACATCATCCTCGAGCAACTGGCATCCAGTTACTCGGTATTGACCGACGATGAAAAAGAGCTCGGCGTGTGTATCGTCGATATCGGTGGCGGTACCACTGATATCGCGGTGTTTACCGACGGGGCGATTCGGCACACGGCGGTGATACCGATTGCCGGTGACCAGGTGACCAATGACATTGCCGTGGCCCTGCGTACGCCGACCCAGCATGCCGAGGAGATCAAGATCAAGTACGCCTGTGCCCTGACCCAGATGGCCAGCGCCGAGGAAAATATCGAGGTCCCGAGTGTCGGTGACCGGGACACGCGCCGGCTGGCACGCCACACGCTGGCCGAGGTCGTGGAGCCGCGTTACGAAGAGCTGCTGACCCTGATCCAGGCGGAACTGCGCCGCAGTGGCTTTGAAGACCTGGTTGCGGCGGGCATCGTGTTAACGGGTGGTAGTGCCAAGATCGAGGGTCTGGTCGATCTGGCTGAAGAAATCTTTCACATGCCGGTGCGGCTGGGTGTTCCCCAGTATGTCACCGGTCTGGTTGATGTGGTACGCAATCCCATTTATGCGACGGGTGTCGGCTTGCTGTTGTTCGGGCATCACAACCGCGATCAGCGGTCGGCAGACATTGGTCTGGGCAAGGGTGTACGTGGAGTATGGGAGAGGATGAGAGGCTGGTTTCAGGGAAATTTTTAGGTTGTTGCACTTTTTTGTTTTTGCACAGGTAGTAAGTAGTCAGTTGCGTTAATGAGGTTGGCGCAAAGGTACTTTTAATTGTCATTTTGTCATTGGGCTAATTGTTGTTTCTGTAAGGAGGAGACATCATGTTTGAACTTCTGGATTCATGCGGACAGAGCGCGGTAATCAAGGTAATCGGTGTTGGTGGCGGTGGTGGTAATGCCGTGCAGCACATGGT
>CAJQNP010000021.1 GCA_905479705.1 uncultured Gammaproteobacteria bacterium | reverse complement strand
CCGCCAGGGGCGCCTGGTCACCGACTACCGCTGTGCACGTTGCGGCGTGCTAAAAACGACGGCGCACTAGGGTGAACCTGCATTCAGGAAAGTTGCAGATCAACCGGCAGCTGAGTATTACACTGGGCGAGATCAACCTGTCGGCGATACGTTCGCAGGGCGCCGGTGGTCAGAATGTCAACAAGGTCGCCTCTGCCATCCACCTGCGCTTCGATATCAAGGCGTCCAGCCTGCCCGACAGTTGCAAGGCACGACTGCTTGCCCTGCAGGACCAGCGCATAACCCGTGATGGTGTGGTCGTCATCAAGGCGCAGACATCACGCAGCCGTGAAAAGAACCGTGACGAGGCGCTGCAGCGCCTGCGCCAGCTTGTTGCAAGCGTCCTGGTGACGCGCAAGTCACGCGTTGCGACACGGGCCACCCGGGCGTCGCAGCGGGCGCGCCTCGACAACAAGACTCGTCGTGGCCGCGACAAGCGCCTGCGCAAGCGTGTCTCGTCCGACGATTAGTCGTGATCCGGCTATTACCCGAGCATGGTCGAATGAATTCGACCCTACCGCTAACGTGTTGTCGTGTGCGCAGTGCAGGGCCGAATGCATTTGACCCTGCCCTTAATCTACCGTCGTGCGCAGTGTAGGGCCGAATTCATTCGGCCTGCAGTCAGTGATCGAATGCATTCGACCCGCCTTTAATCTATCGTCATGCGCAGTGTAGGGCCGAATTCATTCGGCCTGCAGTCACTGGTCGAATGGATTAGACCCCGCCTTTAATCTACCGTCGTGCGCAGTGTAGGGCCGAATTCATTCGGCCTGCAGTCAGTGATCGAATGGATATTACCCTACCTTTAATCTACCGACGTGCGCAGTGTAGGGCCGAATTCATTCGGCCTACAGTCAGTGATCGAATGCATTCGACCCGCCTTTAATCTATCGTCGTGCACAGTGTAGGGCCGAATTCATTCGGCCTGCAGTCATTGGTCGAATGCATTTGACCCTGCTTTGATCTATCGTCATGCGCAGTGCAGGGCCGAATTCATCCGGCCTGCATTTATAATCAGCAGTTGTCCGCTGCGGAATAGCGCACATCGATGACGACGTAGTCACTGTCACCGTCCGGGGTCGCGACCCGAACCTCGTCATCCAGGGTCTTTTTCATGAGTGCCCTGGCCATGGGAGAGTCCATGCTGATCCAGCCGCGCGCGGGGTCAAATTCGTCGGCCCCGACGATCCGGTAACAGGTCTCAACTCCAGCGTCATCCTCCAGTGTCACCCAGGCACCAAAGAACACCATGGACTGGTCCGTCGGCGGGTCGCTGACGACCTTCAGATCGGGCAGGCGTTTTTGCAGGTAGCGAATACGGCGGTCTATCCCGCGGAGTTCCTTTTTCCTGTAGATGTACTCGGCGTTCTCCGAGCGATCGCCTTCGGCGGCCGCCGCCGTCAATGCCCTGGTCACGTCAGCACGACGTTTCCACAGTGCCTTGAGTTCGTCGGCGAGCGTCTGGTAACCCTCACGGGTGATATAGGGAGAGGATTTTTCTGCGGGAGGGCGGTAGCGTCCCATCTGTACTGAATGCCCTTGTCGGTGTGCTGACAAAAAGAACCCCGTCAGGGACGGGGTTCTTTGTTGCAGGAGTGGTTGTCCTGTTACTGCCCCTTGACGTTTACCGCCTGAAGTCCTTTCGGACCCTGTTCGATATCAAAGTCGACTGTCTGTCCTTCAGCCAGAGTCTTGAAGCCGTCACCGCTGATTGCTGAAAAATGCACGAATACATCTTCGCCACCATCGGCAGGTGCAATAAAACCGAAACCCTTGGATTCATTGAACCATTTAACAGTACCTGTAGCCATGTAACACCTCTGTATTAATTTAAACGAGAATAGAACTAATTGCAGATAATCAAGGGAATAACAGGAGAGTTGAATTGAACTTCCGGGTTGCCTTCATGAATTTGCAATCATAGTTTTTAAATCGAGATAGGCAGGATCTCTTTGCCCCCCAGCATCGATCACGGATGAATAATACATCAGATAAATAAAAAATGCTTTTTTTTATATGGCTAGGAAAAGAAAAATTTATGGTGAATATATTGCCCCGGCGAGTCGATTAAATCGTTGATTCCATGACCGGAACCCGTGCCGGTCAAAGTTCACCGGGCGCTTATATGACGATACGTTCCCAGGTCCAGTAGAGACCGATCAGCCCGATCATGAGCGAGCCGGGAACGACAATGACCGGCTGGTACCAGGGCTTGTTACGAAACCACGCACTCACGCTCAGGAACGCCAATAAAATAACGGCCAATTGTCCGAGTTCCACGCCGACATTGAAACTGATCAACGCGGTCATGAAGGCATCCGCCGGCATGCCGAAGTCGGACAGCACGCTGGCAAAACCCATGCCGTGCAACAGTCCGAACAGGAATACGATGACCAGGCGACTCTTGTGCAGCAGGGCGTGTGCGAACACGTTTTCGAAACCAATGTACGCAATCGACAACGCAATCAGCGGTTCCACGATATTGGCCGGCAGGTTGATCACGCCGCTCATGGACAGGCCCAGCGTGAGGGTGTGCGCGACCGTGAACATGGTCACCTGCCACAGCAGGGGGCGCAGATGTGTGCTGAGCAGGAAGATACCCAGTATGAAGAGGATATGGTCCAGGCCCATGGGTATGATGTGCTTGAATCCCAGTACCAGGTAGGTCCCTACCACATCGGAAACGGGTTGACGGGTGAACAGTTCGCTCAGCGAAAACGGTTTGCTGGGCTTGTCATCGCGCAGCCACTGCCAGTCCGACCAGTGCCATTGTTCGTTGGCCTCGTCGACCTGACGGACGCGCACGGCGTTGTCGCCAAACGCGGCCGGGTAATACCAGGTCAGTGTGCTGGCAGATCGGTCGATGTCGCCCTCAAGCGTGATAACACTGGTGCGGGGTACCTTCGGGTAACCCGGTTCGGGAATGTCGAGGCGGGTGATCTGCAGGGGTATGCGTGTGCCGTCGAGCTTCAGCTCAACCCGCTCCGTGAAGCTGGCCTTGAAGGGCTCAAAGGCAGTCGCGAGTTCATCGGCAGGCAATACCCGCAGGGTGTCGTAGGCCGCGGCATTGGGCGCTTCCTGGGTGTTGCGGTAGCGGGCATTGATGCCGGTGAGCAGCGCCTCGAGGCTGGCCCGCACCTCGATACGGTAGGTACCTGCAGTGTTAATGCTGATTTCTATCAATGCCGGCTTGACGACGTCGGCCCGGGCGACGCACAGCAGGCTGGATGCCAGCCAGATCAGCAGCATGGTCAGGCCCAGTGTTGTGGCACGATTTGAGCTGGCCGGCACCTGTGTTTCTACCTTATGCATTAGGGGTGATTTTCCTGCGGCACGCGCGGGGTAGGGAATTTATATATTAGTTATCTATGAAAAGCTAATGTGAATCCTGGCATTGGTGTATTTCACACGGCTGTCATAAACTTGGCCACTGCGCTCAGGGAGGACACCGGTTTATCGGGGTGTACTGTGCAGGATTTTCTGACCCGGGGCGGTTGACGCGTGCTACAGCGTTCGCACAAAAACTTAACCAAATACTTCTGGAAGGTGGATTATGCCATTCATTGATCGTCGGGAATTTCTGAAAATCATGGGAATCAGTGCTGCTGCCACGACCGTTCCCGGTCTGGTCGCCTGCGGCAAGGGGGCAGAGGCGGTGTCTGCGCCGGGTGCAGGCAAGTCCGCAGCGCTTGCCGCAACAGGCGCACCGGAGGGTTTCTATGATGTACCGATGCAGGGTTCCGCCCGACTCCTGCATATCACCGATGTGCACGGGCAGCTGAAGCCGGTCTACTTCCGCGAACCGAACGTCAACCTGGGTGTGGGCGATGCCTTTGGTCGGCCACCGCACCTGGTGGGCAAGAAGTTGCTGGCCGCGATGGGGATGAGTCCGAATACACCGGAGTCCTATGCCTATACCTTTCTCGATTTTGATAATGCCGCAGTGAAGTATGGCCGCACCGGTGGTTTTGCGCATGTGAAGACGCTGCTGGATAATCTGCGTGAGCAGGCCGGTGGCAAGGATAAAACCCTCACCATCGATGGCGGCGACCTGTGGCAGGGGTCCGGCACGGCACTGTGGACGCGCGGTGTCGACATGGTGGAGGCCTCGAATATTCTCGGCCTGGATGTCATGGTGGGGCACTGGGAGTTCACCTACCGTGAGGACGAGGTACTCAGCAACGTCAGCCTGTTCAAGGGCGACTTTATCGGTCAGAACGTGCGCATCAAGGAAGACGCGTTGTTTGATGATGAATATGCCGCCATGACCGAGAAGTATGATGGTCGTGGTCTGTATGACGAGGACACCGGGCATGCCTTCCGTCCCTATGTCATCAAGGAGATCAACGGTGCGCGCATCTGCATCGTGGGCCAGGCCTTTCCGCGTACGGCTAACGCCAACCCGCAGGAGTTTTTTCCGGACTGGTCATTCGGCCTGCGCGAGGAGGACATGATCGAACTGGTCCAGGATATTCGCGAAACTGAAAAGCCGGATGCCGTGGTGCTGTTGTCGCACAACGGCATGGATGTCGATATCAAGATGGCCGAGCGTGTACCTGGCCTGAACGCGGTGTTTGGCGGTCATACCCATGACGGTATTCCCAGGCCGGTCGAGGTGAAGAATGTCGAGGGCCACACCTGCCTGGTAACCAATGCCGGCTCCAACGGCAAGTACGTCGGTGTCATGGATTTCGAATTCGCCGACGGCAAGCTCAAGGATCTCCACTACAAGATGCTGCCGGTCATCTCTGACTGGCTGCCTGAAGACAAGGAGATGAGCGCCTACATCAACCAGATGCGCCAGACTGTCTATGACGACAAGATCGTCGAGTCGCGCTCGCCTGATCTGTTCTTCAACAAGGACCGCGTGGGCAAGACCTACGAGGAAATCCTCGGTGAGAAGCTTGCGATTGCCGACCGCGTGCTGTACCGCCGTGGCAACTTCATCGGTACCTGGGACCAGGTATTGTGTAATGCCCTGCGCCACGAGTTCGGGGCGGATGTGTCCATGTCGGCCGGTGTGCGCTGGGGTACGACCACGCTGGAAGGTGACTGGATCACCATGGAAGACGTCATGACACAGTGTGCCATGACCTATGGCGAGACCTATGTCACCGAGATGGCGGGCAGCGATCTCAAGACCATCTTCGAGAGTGTTGCCGACAACCTGTTCGATCCTGACCCGTACCTGCAATCCGGTGGTGACATGGTCCGCATCGGTGGCCTGGACTACACCATTGACCCGTCGAAGAAACTGGGTGAACGCATTACCAATATCACCATGGACAACGGTGAACCGCTGGAACTGGACAAGCGTTACACGGTCGCGGGCTGGGCCTCTGTCAACCGCACACCCGACGGCCCGCTGATGTGGGACGTGGTCAGGGGCTATATCCTGGATACCAGGGGTAAGGACAATGTACTGCGCCTGCCGAAGATCAATTACCCGACCCTGGTCGGTGTGGCTGACAACCCGGGTATTGCTGACTATGCGGGTATCATGAAATAAGTCCGGTTTTTTAATTTTAATCAGGGCCCCTGTTCGCAGGGGCCTTTTTCTTGAGGGATTATTGTCTATGTGGTTCAGAAATCTCCAGTTATACCGGCTGGGCAAGCCGTTCGATGTATCGCCGGAAGTGTTTGCAGAACAACTAGGTGCAGATGTGTTCAAGGGTTGCAACAGCATGGACATGCTGACCCATGGCTGGGCGCCGCCGCTGGGTCGACACAGCGAGCAACTGGTGCACGCGGCCAACGGTTACCTGATGATCTGCTCGCGCAAGGAAGAGAAGATCATTCCGGCAAGTGTCGTCAGGCAGTTGCTGGATGACAAGGTTGCCGAGATCGAGGCCGCGGAGGGGCGCGAGATCTACCGTCGTGAAAAGATGCGGCTCAAGGAAGAGATCATTGTCGACCTGTTGCCGCGTGCCCTGACGCGCATAACTAACCAGTTTGCCTACATCGATGTGCGCAACCAGTTGCTGATAGTTGACAGTGCCTCACCGGCAAAGGCCGAGACCCTGATCGGGCTGCTGCGCAATACCCTGGGGCGTTTCCCCGCGACACCGCTGAAGACCAATAGCTCGCTGTCCGGACTGATGACGCACTGGCTGGGTGAGGCGAGGGCGCCACAGGGCTTTGAGCTTGGTCATGAATGTGAGTTAAAGCACCCGAATCCCGATGGTGGCATTGTCAGTTGCAAGAAGCAGGACCTTGAGTCCGGTGAGATTCAAAACCACATCAAGCAGGGCAAGCAGGTGGTCAAGCTGGCATTGCAGTGGCAGGAACGACTCTCCTGCGTGTTGCACGAGGACCTGTCCATCAAGCGGCTGCGATTTGAAGACATCATCAAGGAAGCGGAAAGCGAGACCGAGGCCGACGACCCGGTGAGCCGC
>CAJQNP010000020.1 GCA_905479705.1 uncultured Gammaproteobacteria bacterium | reverse complement strand
ACCATGCCGCACGCCGGTCAGCCTGGCCGAGCGCCAGCCGCAACTGGTGGATGATCGACTCCAGCTTATCCGCTGCATCCGGCAAGTCCTGCATGTCACCGGCCTCGCGCACCTGTTCAAGGCGGGTGTCGCGGACCAGGTCCCGCAACTGGTGGCTGCTGAGCGAGATCCCGAAAAACACCGAGGCAACCTCGGGCAACTGGTGTGCCTCATCGATAATGAAGGCATCCGCCCCCGGCAGCAGCTCGCCAAAGCCCTCTTCCTTTAGCACCATGTCAGCGAACAGCAGGTGATGGTTGATCACCACGATGTCGGCATCCTGCGCCTGCCGCCGTGCCTTGACGACAAAGCAGTCCTGGAAATATTCACATTCCTGGCCCAGGCAGTTCTCGACCGTTGAAGTCACGCGCGGCCAGACAGCGGAGTCCTCGGGCACCTCGCCGAGTTCGGCGACATCGCCGCTATGCGTACGCGCAGACCAGGCACGGACCTGTTCCAGCTCATGCAACTGCCTGCCGGATAACTGCTTGCCGTCTGTTGCCGCGATGCCCATGCGATGCCAGCACAGGTAGTTGGAGCGTCCCTTCAGCAGGGCTGACTGCAGCGGCGCATTGAGCGCACTGCGCACCACCGGCAGGTCCTTGGCAAACAGCTGGTCCTGCAGGTGCCGTGTACCGGTAGAGATAATGATCTTCTTGCCTGATTGCAGGGCAGGCATCAGGTAGGCAAAGGTCTTGCCGGTGCCGGTGCCGGCCTCGACAATCAGGGTTTCATTGGCCGCAATGGTCTCTGCCGTTGCCTCGGCCATGAGCTGCTGTTCCTTGCGCTGCGAAAAACCGGGCACGGCATCGGCCAGCGGTCCGTTTGTTCCCAGAAGATCAGCGATTACAGACACAGGACGTATCGGCGACTAGTGCGCAGCCAGCTCGCGGGCACGCTGCTCGGCGGCAGCCGCACCGGCACGGTCGTTCATTTGCCGGCGTGACTCCGCAATCAATATCCAGTTGCGCGATTGCTGGGCATGGTTACCCGGGGCCAGGCTGTTGGACTTGTTGGCGAGCTGCTCCGCCTGCGCCGGATCGCCCTGCGACAGTCGCACCGTGGCGAGGTGATACCAGATGACCGGGTTGCGCGCATCAATTCGAATGGCACGCTCCAGTGATGCGGCAGCGGACTCCAGCTCTCCCGCATTGGCCTGAGTCTCCGCCTGTTGCAGCAGTGCGACCACGGCCGGCGATTGTGTCGCAGTATTTACCGCCGTGGTCCCGCCGCTGGCATCGGCGTACACGGGTGCCTGGTACCTGACCGTACCCTGCTGCACCGGGAGTGACTCCCCCTGCTCTACCACGGGCGTGGGTGTACTGCGCGGCGCACTGCTGCAGCCGGAAATGAACAACAGCACGATGACAACACTCACAGACTTCATGGCATTCACTGAAACAACTCCTTGAACCAGTCGACCGGGTCCGGGAGAGACTGCTTGCCCCGGTAACAGGCTGCGTAGTCCCGGGGCGCGCTCCCGGCAATAAAGGGCAATTGTACGGCATCCGGACAGCCGGAATCAGCCAGCGCACCGCTGTCCGGTTCAATCCAGTGGTACTCGATATCCTCGACCGCCGCCGACACCCAGCCGCTGCCGCTGAACTGGCTGAACAGGTCGGCCCAGACCCGCAGGGCCCCGCTGGAACCCGTCAGGCCACTGGACTTGTTGTCATCGCGACCGATCCATACCACGCCCAGACGGTCTTCCGTGAACCCGGCAAACCAGCTGTCGCGCAAATCATCGGTGGTCCCCGTCTTGCCGGCGACATCCCGGTTCCGGGACAGCGACTGGTAGACACCCCGCCCGGTACCCTCGCGCACGGCAAAACGCATGGCCGTGTTGATCAGATAGTTCGGTGCCGGCCGGATCGCGGACTGCACGCTGAGCGGGTAACGCTGCAACGGGGTCTTGTCAGACGCAAGCACCGCATTGATGGCGCGCAGCGGTGTGCGAAAACCGCCACTGGCAAAGGTCTGGTACATGTGTGTCACCTGCAGCGGCGACATTTCCACGGCGCCCAGTACCAGCGACGGGTAAGGGTTCAGATGTTGCTCGACGCCCAGACGCCGCAAGGTCTCTATAATGGTTTCGATCCCGAGGTCGAGACCCAGTCGCGCGGTACTGACATTGTAGGAATGCGCCAGCGCCTGGTACAGCGGCACCTTGCCATGAAATTTTTTATCGTAGTTGCCCGGCTCCCACACTGCACCGGTTTGTGAGGTGAACTTCAGTGGACTGTCATCCACCGGGGTTGCCAGCGTGTAGCGCTTCGGCTGCTCCAGCGCCGTCAGGTAGACCGCCGGCTTCAGCAGCGACCCTACCTGGCGGTGTGCATCCAGCGCCCGGTTAAAACCGGCAAACCCCGGATCCCGGTCACCGGCCAGCGCGAGCACTTCACCACCCTGCACCGAGGTCACTACGGCGGCACCCTGTAGCGTGTCGGCCTTCAGCTTGCGATCCCGTTCCAGCTGCGAGAGTCGTGACCCCAGCACCTCCTGGAGCTGCCACTGCACCTGCGGATCGAGCGTCGTGAAGATGCTCAGGCCCTCGGAGGTAATGTCATCATCACGATAGTCGCGCTGCAGTTGGCGGCGGACCAGGTCAAGGAATGCCGGAAAGGTATTGATGGCCTTGCGCTGCTGCGCACTGACCCCGAGTTTCCTTGCCCTGGCGTGCGCCGCCTCGTCAGGTGAAATCAGTCCCAGGTCTGCCATGACATCCAGCACCAGGTTCCTGCGGCCTTTGGCGCGTTCCGGATGACGTCGCGGATTATAATAGGAGGGTCCCTTTACCATGCCAACCAGCAGGGCATACTGGTCAACGCTGAGTTCGGCAAGGGGGCGTTCAAAATAAAAATAGCTGGCCAGCCCGAAGCCGTGTATCGCGCGGTTACCGTCCTGGCCGAGATAGACCTCGTTCAGGTAGGCCTCAAGGATTTCATCCTTGCTGTAATGCCACTCCAGCAGCAGTGACATCACCGCCTCGTTTGCCTTGCGTGTCAGCGAGCGCTCGCTGCTGAGGAAGAAGTTCTTCACCAGTTGCTGGGTCAGTGTACTGCCACCCTGCACCACCCCGCCTGCACGTATGTTGGCAAACAGGGCCCGGGCAATCGCCGCGGGTGACACGCCGCCGTGGGAATAGAAATTGCGGTCCTCGATGACGATCAGGGCATCCGTCAGGCTGACCGGCACCTCGTCAAGCTGCAGCAACACGCGGTCTTCATTGTGCGCCGGATAGAAACTGCCGACCAGCACCGGGTCCAGGCGCAGCAGACTGATGCCCTGGCCGTTGCCGGCATCCGTCAGCCCGGACAGTTTTCCGCCCCGGAATGACAGCCGCACGCTGCGCGTCGCTTCCTCGCCATCCCAGAACTCGAATGCCCTGGATATCAGGTGGAAGTTATTCTTGTTTCTCGAGAACTGCCCGGAATCCCGCGGCGACGTGACCGGCCGATAGTGCAGCGCCTTGAGTTCGGTCACCAGCTGTTCGGAGGTTAACTCCAGTCCTGTATACAGCTCCAGCGGACGGGCATAGACACGTGCCGGCAGCGACCAGCGCTTGCCGGCAAACTCGCGCTGTACCTTGAAGTCCAGGTAGATGACATAACCGGCGAGAAACACCAGCAGCAGGATGCCCAGGCGGATCCACAGTGGTCGATGGGAACGGCGCCTGGATACCTTGCGCCGGGTCTTCTTGCGCCCGCGCTTGCGGCGTTTTGCCATGTTGGGACTGTCCTGCTGAAATCACGATTCCGAATAACGCGCCATCATACCG
>CAJQNP010000019.1 GCA_905479705.1 uncultured Gammaproteobacteria bacterium | reverse complement strand
TTCCTCGGCCCTGACGCGGGCCTGTTCCAGTTCCTGCTCGTGTTGCTTGTCCGCGGTGATATCGCGCTCGATGGCCATGAACTGCACGACATCGCCGTGTTCGTCGAATATCGGCTGCGCCTCGATGGCGATCCAGTAGGGTTTGCCATCGCGGTTGTAGTTGATGACCTCCGCCTTGAATCCCTCGTTGCGCTTGATGGCCGCCGACATCGCCTCGACAACCTGCGGATCGCTTTGCTCTCCCTGTAGCATGGAACCCGGTGTCTTGCCGATGACTTCGTCGAGCCGGTAGCCACTGATCCGGGTGAAACCGTCGTTGACCCATTCGATGCATCCCTTGTTGTCGGTTAGCACCACCGCGTTGTCGGTTCGTGAGGCCACCATCGACAGCTGGCGCGCCTCTGCCTCGCTGTCACGCAGTGCTTCCTCGGCCTGTTTTCTCAGGGTGATGTCGCGCACGATACCGGTGAACAGGCGGCGCTTGCCAAGCCTGACTTCACTGATGGAGAGTTCCATCGGAAACTCCTCGCCATGCTTGCGCCTGCCGGTCAGCTCGCGGCCGATGCCGATCACCTTGCTGTTACCGCTCTGCAGGTAGTTGTGTAGGTAGCGGTCATGCCCGAGTGCGTGTTGCAGCGGCATCAGCACCGCGACGTTACGTCCCCGCAAATCGTCGAGCGTGTAGCCGAATATCTTTTCCGCGGCCGGGTTGACGGTTTCAATATCGCCTTTATCGTCGATGGTGATGATGCCGTCACTGGCGTTATCCACCACGGCCTTGTGGCGGGCCAGCGCTTCCTTGACGCGTGCCATCGAGGCGCTGACCTTGCGGCGTTCGCGCTTTTCCAGTCTGGCGAGACGCTCCACGTTGGCAAAGGCGAGGCGGTTGCGTTTTGCCAGGAAGAAGATCGAGCCCAGTGCCATGCTGAATGCCACGACGATGAACAGGATGATGGCCTGAAAAGACCGGTTCGACTCGCCCTGCATGAGCGCGCCGGGGCTGCTCAGCAGCAGGATTTCCTGCACGCCGCGCACGTCGCCGACCTGCCATTTCAGGAAGGGACTATCGGGGTGGCTGTTGTGGCAGTTGACACAGGACGCCTGCATGATCACCGGCGTGGCGAAGCGCAGGTAATCCTTGCCGTCAAGGGGCTCGATGCGGTGATAGGTCTTGCCGGGATTGGCCTGCAGGTACTGCAGGGCCATTACCTCGAAATCGTCCAGGCGCCGGTCCGTGCGCCACGGGAACGGCTTGCCGCTGTACAGGCGAAAGGCAGAGCCGCTACCAGTCTCCTCGAGGAACTTGCCGAATTCGATTGACATCGTCGCCGGCAGGGGGATGGCGTGTTCGTGTTGCTGGTAGTCGTGGGTGATGCTGATGTCCGAATCCTTCAGCCGCGAGACGATCTCTTGCGAGTAGAACTGGCGGAAGTTGGTGATGCTCTGCGAGCTTTCCCCGGCGGTGCGCAGCAGGGAATCGCGGTATTGGGTGTCCTCGTAACGCTCGATCAACACCACCAGTCCGATGCTGACGGACACCGCGAACAGGATGAACAGTGAGATCACGCCACCCGGTACGATGGTATCGATCGGGTTGCGGGTGATGACCTCGCTGTCGTCCTGTCGTGCGGCCTGGTCGGTGTCGGGACGGGTGCCGGATTCAGTGCTGTTGTTTTGCAGTTTGCGTTGCATTTTGCGAATCATGGTGTCCGTGTATGCGAATTGCCATTAAATGGCTTCATCTGCCTGAATAAAGGCGTACTCCCCGTTGCTATCGCAAGTTCCATGCCGTTAATCAGGGCCGTGGTAACAGGACCGGGTGCGGGTGATCCCTTGCCAGGCGCACCCTGGCGCCGTTTGCATTTTGCATTACCTCGCAAAAACACAATCGCAGAATGCGGATAACGGCGGTCCCTAAATCGCTGTCGTGTCCCTGTCTGGTTCGTCCGCCGTCTCCGCGGCCTGTCTGAAAATCCCAGTATTTACAGGTAGATGAAACCGTTTTTCGGGCGTGCTGTTGCGCTTCTGCCGAGTGTTCCCGGGGATTGGTACGAATGTTGCTGAGTACCTGTCAGGCAAGCAGTAGCGAACCAGGAGGCTACGACAATGGATACAGGCAATTACAGGGTTTCAATAAACCAGGCCGACCATCCCTACAGATTTTTCATCAGGGACGGTTCGTTAACTCGCGCCACCGTGACGATCCTTGCGAAGGACCTGAGGGTCGCCCGCAACATGGCCAACGCCTTGTTTCCGGGCGCGGATCTCAGCGAGTCCGAGGTGCTGCATGCTGATCGACACTGAGCCTCATGTCCCACGGGCGCGGCGCGTGCGCGTGACTGCGGCCTGCGCAAGGAATCGCTACTACCGCCGGGCGCGGATCAGCGAACGCAAGTTTCGCGAACTGGTGCGTTGTCTTGCCCTGGATATGTCCGCCTCGGACACGGCGCGGCTGACCGGGATCAGCATCCGCTCTGCCAACACGATCTTCCTGAAGGTACGCCAGCGCATGGCGCAGGAAACTGAACAGCACTCCATCTTTAATATCATGCCGGACAACGCTAACTGCGTGTTGCCGGCGGTGACGGGTCCACAGGCCTTGCCGCGTTGCAATGGCAGTACGCCGCTGCTGTTCGGTATTCACCGCAGCAACGGCAGCGTCGCCACCGAACTGGTGCCGGACTGCTCGTCGCCATTGCTGCGCAACATTGTCAGCGGTGACCAGGAGCTTGCCAGTGCCTTCCAGCAAGGTGATTGGGTGTCTCGCTACCATGGCCTGGTCGACGTGCACGGCG